>JAYSUY010000023.1:0-2481 GCA_043718855.1 Saprospiraceae bacterium
GTGTTTATGTGGTGGAAGCCACGACGGTCAACGGTTGTTCTTCCAAGGATACCGTTACGGTCAACATTGTTCCTTTGCCGGTCATCAGCTTGCCACCCACCATTACGTCTTGCGCCAACATCACCAATATTTTGGATGCAGGCAATGCGGGTGCTACCTACAAATGGTCCACTGGGGCATTGACCCAAACGATCACGGTGAATACCTCCGGGAATTATAGCGTGACGGTGACCAATGCTGGCACTTGTTCGGCTACGGACAATACTGTGCTGACCATCAATCCGAACCCTGTGGCTGACTTGGGCAAGGACACGACCATTTGCACTACTCAGGCACCATTTACACTCAGCGTCGGCACTTACAGTGTCTATCGTTGGAGCACTGGTGTAGCGACATCAACCATTCAGGTGAGTACAAGCGACACTTATGTAGTGACGGTCACGGATGCCAATGGCTGTACTGATGTAGACGAGGTGGTGGTGACAGTGAAGCTTTGCTCAGGCACGAAGCAACCCAGTTTGACAGGTGCCTTCAAAGTGTTCCCGAACCCCACAGAAGGTTTGGTGAATTTGGAGATGATGGAGTTTGAACCGGGCGATTACCGGGTGACGGTGTTCAACGTGCAGGGCCAATTGGTACACACGGAGAAAGTGAACATTTCGTCAGATCGCAACATCACTCGAATAGACATGAGCGAGTTCAGCAAGGGTACCTATCTCTTCAAGGTAGCCTCTGACAAGGGCACACTGGTTCGACGTGTGATTGTACAGGAATAAGATGATCAACCAAATGAATTCAGGGCGGGCACCTCTTTGTGAGGTGTCCGCCTTTTTTAATGTTTTAGCCAACCGAATGACCTAATAATTGTCGTTTTTCGATAAAAAATCTATCTGTTGTATGCGAAACAAAACCTTGCTGCACACCGCTGGCCTTGTGCTGGCCTCTATCACGCTGTTGTCTTACAATGACAATCCACCTAATGGGCGCACAGGAGCACCCTTTGATGGTCATTGCAACGACTGTCACACCAAGGACAACCCCAACGGGTACAACGGAACGGCAGAAATCTTGGGCTTGCCCGATACATTGCAGCCCAACACCACCTATCCACTTCAACTCAAAGCGACCCCAACGGCAGGCAGCCCCATCAAAGCGGGTTTTCAATTGGTAGTCGTGGGCCAAAACAACGACAACACTGGCAACTTGACGGCCACCGACCCGGATACCGACACCGAGTTTTCTTCGGCTGGCAGGGAATATTTGGAACATCGGGGGGCAAAATACTTCGGCGGGATGCCCATTACTTGGAGTTTTGATTGGACTTCGCCACCCAGTCCTTTACCCAGCAACGTACAATTCTACTACATCGTCAATTTTTGCAATGGCGGCGGCGATTTTGGAGATCGCCCAATTGCTTTTAACACCCTGATAAAAAGCACGGTCGGCACTTACGAAATGGAGCCTCTGGCTTCATCTTTCCAAATTTTTCCCAATCCAGCATCTGACCATTTTCGGTTGGGTTACTCCGCAGAGCCGCCTGTCGCTGTTCACCTCATTCAGTGGGATGGAAAACTGGTTCGCTCCTTCGATGCTATCGAATCAAGCGGCGCGATGCAGATCGCAGATGTTCCCGCAGGGGCATATTTTGTAAAAATCGAGACCCGCGCTGGAAATTTTGCTTCATCGCGCTTGGTCAAAATGGAGTAGCCGCAAACGTTCGCCCCACGACACTTGCTCGCTCCTTACGCTGCCCTCAAAACCAAACCCACGCCGCCACGTTTTCCTAAAAAACACGACCATGACTCAGACAACTCCCCCACCCCACCCCGCCGCCCCTGCCCACACCGAAATCGCCACCCTCGGCGGCGGCTGTTTCTGGTGCATTGAACCCATTTACCAAGACCTGAAAGGTGTGCTGAAAGTGGAAAGCGGCTACACTGGAGGCCGCACCCTGAACCCCACTTACCGCGACATCTGTACCGGTACCACTGGCCATGCCGAGGTGATTCAGGTAACTTTCGACCCTGCCATTATCTCTTACGGTGACATCCTGCGTATCTTCTTCGGCGTACACGACCCCACCACGCTCAACCGCCAAGGCAACGACAGCGGCACCCAGTACCGTTCGGTGATTTACTATGACTCGCCAACACACAAAACTGTGGCCGAGGAAGTTAAAATGGCCGCCCAAGAGGTTTGGGACGACCCCATCGTGACCGAAATCAGTGCGCTTGGCCCATACTACAAAGCCGAAGCCTACCATCAGAACTACTTCAAGGATAACCCCAACCAGCCGTACTGCTCCATTGTGATCGCACCGAAAGTCAGGAAGTTTCGGCAAATGATGGCGGCAAGTTTGGCTTAAGGAACATGTGAACAATAACTTGTCATGTCGCAGCGCAGCGGAGATATCTGCACAACCCAAGCGACCCGAAATGCCCCAGCCAAGAGATTCCAAGAAGCCCGGCTTGTGCAGATGTC
>JAYSUY010000221.1:0-5716 GCA_043718855.1 Saprospiraceae bacterium
AAAGGTTTTGGTGGTATGTTGGGCTACACCTACGCTCGTGCTAATGATCTTCAGTCAGTAGCAAGTACTGTCTTGGCCAACATCCCAACTGCTAACGGACAAAACTTTCTGGGTACCTCGTTTGCTGACAATGACCTGCGTCACCGTTTTGTGGGCTATGTTAACTACCGCCTCACTTACGGCGGTGATTTTGGTGGTGCTACGGAGATCACACTCGGCTGTGTCTCCAGTACGGGTAACAAAATTTCCTACACCTATGGAAACGACCTCAATGGTGATGGTCAACCCAACAACGACCTGATTTTTGTGCCCAACAAGGCGAGTGATTTGGTCTTTGCTCCACTTACGGTAGGTGCTGGTGCTACTGCGAAGACATTTACGCCCGAACAACAACAGGCTGCATACGATGCATACATCAACAACAACGAGTATTTGAGTGGACGTCGCGGCCAGATTGCGGAACGCAACGGTGGGATTTTCCCTTCATTGACGCGTTTCGATCTGACTGCTGTACAGGAGTTCTACATCAAAGTAGGCAAGAACAAAAAGAAGAACACTTTGCAATTCCGTGCCGACATCCTGAATTTCAGTAATTTGCTGAACAACGCTTGGGGCGTGGGCAACCAGACGACGACCAACAACCCACTGAGTGTGGCCACTATCGCTGCTGACGGTACTCCGTCGTACCGCTTGGCTACGCAGGTGATTGACGGCTCCACCGAGTTACTGCGCGATTCGTTCGTGAAGAGCATCAACCTTGACAACGTGTGGCAAGCGCAGATTGGCTTGCGCTATATCTTCAACTAAGCAGTCCGTCAGGATTGGCTTGACTGACTACCAAGCAACGCCGTTTTTTTAGGGCATAATGACGAAGCCGCCCGGAGTGATCCGGGCGGCTTCGTGTGTTTTGGGGAGAAAAAACGAACAAGGATAGAGATGCAGTGCGTTTGCCCTTAGGGTAAGTTTCGAGCCGCAAAACGGAGGTCAGGTGGTTTTTTTCCACAGCCTCAACTTGCCGTCGAAATAGGTGGCTTGAGCCTGATAACTGCTCGGAATTTCTATCAGATAACTGAAGTAGGTGGCCAATCGGGTGCCGATTGGCATGGCTTCTAATTGATCCCTGACATACAGGGAGTACTCAATGTACAGCGATTTGTCCAACTTGGTGGTATGGTCGATGGGGTTGGTGGGGGCTATGTTTTCGTAAAAAGAGTTGAAAAAGTACACCGCGTCAAATGCGCTGAAATCTACCTCCGTGATGTTGGACAAAATGAAGTGCAGGTTGGAAAACCCATGCTGCTCCGCCAGTTTTTGAGACAGCGCGAAGAGGCTTTCCCGGAATTCCACTCCAGTAAAATAGCCCTCCGTACAAGCGCTGCCGATCATGCAAAACTTCCCTGCGCCAGACCCGATGTCCAGCACCTTCGTCCCAGGCTGATGCACCAGAAACTGGGCGGCTATTTTCGCCACCTCTATCGGCGTAAAGTAGATGGACGACAACTTCCGCAAGCGGGCGGCGTACATCCTGTCAAAGTCGCTGTCTGATATGGGCAATCCAGATTGCAAGTGCTGAAAAATCATGGTCGAATGATCTGGTTTTTGAGGTTTGGTTATATCTCCGCCAACTTTTCCAGCAGCCACTCGTGGTTGACGGTGGAGGCTTTCTCCCGCACGATTTCCTCCCGGAGTTTTGCGACGGCGGCTTTATCGCCGGGCAGCAAGCGGGTAAGGCGGCGGACGAATTTGATGAGGTTGAGGTAGTAGTCTTTGGTCTGCTTCGGGATGCTTTTTTGGCGGTTGAGGAACACCCGAAAGGACTCCAAGAAGGAAGATAACGTCTCGTAGGCATCCAACTCGTAGTAAGTGATGGTAAGCATGGCCTTGCTGATGAGGTTGTAGCCGAGGTCTTCGTACTCTACATTTTGAATCAGGTCCAGAACCTTGTCAAATTTTTGCTGATAGCGGTAAACCCGGGCAAGGTTGAAGGTGTAGGTGTTTTCTCTTGTCTCGATGGGCAAGTAGTCTTTGTTCTTCGCTATAAATTCTTCCGCCCAGTCCACACTGCGCAGACGCAGGGCTACACCTACAATGTTGTTGAATCGCCAAATCGCCAGTTCGCCGTTGTGGAGAAAAATGCCTTTTGCAAGCGCATCATCGAATAAATCGAAATATTCTTGAAGGAAAAGTCGGTCGCCCTTGTTGCCTTTGCCAATGCAATAGTGTAGTGCTGAGTCGTACAATCCGATGGACTCATTTTTAGGCATCAGCCCGCCATACTTATCGAGCAAACGCCTGAGTTGAAAATAGTGCTCTGTATTTTCTTCGTCATAGAGGGTGAGAAAAGTATAGTAGTAAACAGCCAGTTCTGGTGTATCTTCTACTGGATGCTTGCTCAAGTATTCAAGTATTTCTTCAATAAAATGGAGATGATACTGGATGTTCCCAGTTTTTTTCTGACTTAATGTAGCAATGTGGAGTTTCAGTTTCTGAACCCAATAGTACAAGTCTAAGTTTTCTGAGATGGCCTCAATATTCGCCCGGACATTTACTTTCTGGTCAAAATCCATCATCAAGTAATACTGCCGCTCAATTTCGTATTGCTTTTGGTAATAGTCTGACGAATAATAAGGGCGTTTTTCCATCTCTGCCCGAATTTGCCGGAATGCACCGGTGTAGAGTGGTTCTACTTTCCGACTGACGATAAAATCAAGCGTGTCAATCCCTTGCCGCGACTCGTCTTTGGCGATGACCTCTTGTGCCATGAAGGCTTCCAAAAATTTGAGCAGGTCAGAGCAGTATTTTCGGAAGTTCACGTCGTCGTATGCCTCTCCAGGAAAAAGTTTGCCCCAAATCTCGTGGCGGTCGAAACCCGGTTTGCCCTGCTCGATGAGGCGCAGCAGCAATTCGCAGAGTTTAGCCATCGTCTTGCTCTGGTTGAAGTAGGGAGAGGCCATGAATTTCAACAGGCGCTTTCGCTCCGAATGGTCGAAATGCCGCAGCACCAGCCAAGTTTTGTTGGTATGAAACTCTACCGTTTCTAAGTAATATTTCTTCGCCATATTCGCTGACTGTCAAGGAGATAGGTTTTTACCTTCAGGGGTTGGCCGTAGCCAATAATTCACAAAAATAAAATTTTGCTGGTTGGGGGACTGTGATTCGGTTAGACTTTCTAATTTTGATGGATTTTTTTTAATAATACTTCCATGCATATCCGTTTCCCAACCCTCCTTCGCCGATACCTTGGCGGGCAACCATGCTTGAGCCGAGGCTTCGACAGGCAAGCCCTTTTACTGCGGTGTTCCCTCCTCGCAGCCCTCCTTTCCGCCATCGCCCCGCCCGATGCGATTGGGCAGCAAAGCGGCCCACTCAAACAATTGCTCGGCACTTCTACAACGACTGTGTACGATACGTTGAGTGGGATCAATCTTAGCGTTTTCAAGTCTAACCCCTTGCCCAAGCATGGCGATGTCGTTATTACTCTCCTCAGCGGCGGTGGTGCAGGCATTCCGCGCGTACATCAAATCGCTTACACGCCCGACCCGGGTTTTGTGGGTGTGGACACCTTCACCCTTGAATTTCAGTATGTAGCCACTTGGCCCTACCTCAGTTATCAAGGTTACCGTGTATCGGTGTATCCGACGGCACTTACGGCTCGGGGCGATTACGCCATTTCCAACGGTGGGGCTGCGGTGAGCATCCCGGTGCTGGACAACGACAACAGCCCGGCTGGTGGCCTGTCCATCACAGAGGTGCCGCTGGTCGTACATGGTACGGCGACCATAGTGGGCGGCAATCAACTGCTTTTTACCCCCGAACCCGGGTATGTCGGCACCGCCCATCTCAACTACGTTGTGTGCGATGGGCAGGGCCATTGCAAAACAGTGCAGGTGAATATCGGAGTAAACAGCGGCGCACCGGCTGTCACCGATACGCTGAATGTGGCAACTGCCAAAAACACTACACTCTCCATTCCGTTGATTTACAGCGGATATGCCCAGCATCAAGCCCCTAGTTACGGCAACCTTACACTGCCCAACGGAACATCTTTCCGCTACACACCCAACTCCAATTTTTCAGGCAACGACCAGTTTGTACTGTCCAAAAACGTGAACGGCACAACGGTTTACAAAACCGTGCGCGTAGTAGTGGTGAACATGTCAGGGCAAAACCGCATGGCTATGGACGATGTGGTGTTCACGCCCAAAGGTCAATCCATCACTTTCAATGTGCGCAGCAACGATATTGGTGGCCTGACGGTGAAAAGTTGGACCACACCCGCGTCGGCATCAGGCACCTTGAGCGGTACCAATGCAATGGGCAGCGCCACTTTCACGCCCAATCCGGCTTTTAGTGGAGTTGCTACTTTTACCTACAAAATTGGCAACGCCTTCGTCCCGGATTTGGAACTCGCCACGGTCAATGTAGTGGTCGGAAACCTTCCGCCCACACAGGCCGTGTATGACATGGCTACGCCAAAAGAAACACCCTTCGTCATCAACCACCAGATTCCATTCAGCGGTTTCCAGTTTGCCCTAACCGAGATACCTGCACATGGTACCTGCACCATTTATCCTGGCTACACCACTCAAACCCTCAACGGCCAGTCGGTTTCCGGGTTCAATCTGGTGGTTTATACGCCCGAAGCAGGCTTTACCGGGAGCGACGAGTTCAAGTTGAACTACTGCATCGCGGCCAGCGGACAATGCCAGAGCGTGACCGTGCGCATGGAAACGGTGAATGTTGTAACCGCGCCAGGCCCCTATTGCTTAGGCGACTGCGTATGGGCGGGCGATGCGAATAACGACGGCGTGGTAAACCACAAAGACCTGCTGCCGCTGGGCTATTTCATGGGTTTTCAAGGCAGCCCGCGCAGCAACGCTGGGCAGGAATGGTACGGCCAACAAGCCGCCAACTGGAACAACCCGTTCACAGGCGACCCGACCGACCTGAAATTTGTGGACAGCGACGGCGACGGGGCCATTACGTCGGCAGACTCTACCTCAATCCACTATTTCTACGGTCAGACCCACCAGTTTTCGCCCAAAGTGCCGCCTACATCCAAGGGGCTGCCATTTAAACTAAAAATGCTGACTCCGCCCAACCCCGGTGTTGGCGACTTGGTGCAAATCGAAGTATCGCTTGGTACTGCCACTAAGCCAGTAGTCAATCTCTACGGTTTCACCTTTGAGATGACGCTCAGCCCCGAAATCGTGGACTCTGCCTTGCAGATGATCTACTACGACAACACTTGGCTCAACCTGAACAGCCCTTCCATGTGGCTCTCTAAAAAACCGGCAGAGCGTCGCTTGGAGACGGCCTTTACCCGCACCAACGGGATGACTGGCACAGGTCAAGGGAAAGTTGGTCGGGCTGATTTTATCATTACGGACATACTACATGGCGGCAAATCCGGTCTGCCCACTACTGTCCGCTTGGCTGTTGAAGGCCCTACGATGCTGTGGGGCGACGGCTCATCTACGGTGAGCGATCGGGTTGAGTTGGAGATTCCGCTGCGCATGGGCACAGCCCCGATCTCGGTGCGCGAGCAAGACCTTTTTGTGTACCCTTCGCCCGCCACACAGCGCATCCAAGTCCACCTCAACGGCACGGACAAGATGCAAGCCATCCACATTTTCGATGCGCTGGGCCGTTGTGTGCAGCAGTGCAACACCCCTCAGCCGGAGCATAATGTGCTTGACGTGAGCGCACTGCCTAC
>JAYSUY010000222.1:0-2101 GCA_043718855.1 Saprospiraceae bacterium
CTGTTCATCGGCGGAGCCAGTGGACAGCCCTGCCAACTCTGGACGCAGTCGGCCTCCGGCACTTTCGTGCGCACGGAGCGGGCTACGTTCGACCCCGATTCGCTGTTCGAGAGTACGGCCGTCTGCTTTTTTGATGCCGACAAGGATGGGGACTCCGACCTCTTCGTGGGTGCGGGCGGCAACGCCCAGCCGCTCAACTCGCGCTTCATGCAGCACCGTCTGTACTTCAACGATGGGCGCGGGCATTTCACCAAAAATGAGAGTGCGCTGCCGCTCGCGGGTTTCAACACTTCGGTGGCGGTGCCGATGGATTTGGATGTGGATGGCGACTTGGATTTGCTGGTCGCCAGCCGCAGTTCACCTGGGCAGTACGGGGTGCCGCCGTTGCATTTTTTCTACGAAAACGACGGCAAGGGCAAGTTTCGCAACGTGTCGCGGGCTTTTTCGGAAGTGCTTTCCACGCTCGGCATGATTACCGATGCCAAACTGGTAAACGTCGTGGACGATGCCGCGCCCGAACTTGTGGTGGTGGGCGAATGGGGCAGCCCCCGCATTTTCTCCTTGAAAAACAAGCAGTTAACTCCCGTGAAGTCCAACCTCAGCGACTACTCAGGTTGGTGGTACGCCCTCGCTTCCGATGATGTGGACGGTGACGGCGACCAAGATTTGGTGCTCGGCAACCGGGGCGACAATTTTTACTTCACTGGCACAGCAGCCCAGCCCGCCAAACTTTGGCTTGGCGATTTTGACCAAAACGGCATCCTCGAAAAAATCACGACCCGCAGCATCAAGGGCCGTGATATGCCCGTCGCCATGAAAAAAGAGATGACCGCACAGGTGCCGAGCCTCAAAAAAATCGCCCTCAAGCATACCGACTACGCCACCAAATCCATCCAAGACCTCTTCCCTGAAGCCATAAAAAAAGCCTACGTCCTGACCGGCAACTACTTCTCCTCGGCGGTCGCGCTCAACGACGGGGGCGGCCAATTTCGCCTCCTGCCGCTGCCGAAGGAGGTGCAGTTCAGCAGCGTCAACGCTATCGCCGTCACGGACCTCAACGGCGACGGTCGCAACGACCTGCTGCTCGCGGGCAACGATGCGGGCTTCCTGCCGCAGTTCTCCAAGTTGGACGCGAGTTTCGGCCACACCCTGCTCAACCAGGGCGACGGGCAATTCGAGTGGGTAGAAAACCAAGCCTCCGGCTTCACGCTGCGCGGCGAAGTGCGTTCGCTCAACATCTTGACTATCAAGGAAAAAAAACAACTGCTGGCGGCAGTGAACGGGAAGAAGCCGAGGCTATTTTTGTTGAGAAATTAAACATACACGACACGCTCGTACACAAAAATGTCCAACCTTTTCCGCATATCGCTCCTCGCGCTGGCCTTCCCACTGGCCTGCAACCGTACACCCACACCCAGCGAGCCGCCGCTTTTTCAACTGCTCCGCAAAGCCGACACCGGCCTGGACTTCGAGAACGTGCTGCGCCAGAGCAGCGCGTTCAACGTGTTCAACTACATGTACTTCTACAACGGCGGCGGCGTGGGCGCAGGTGATTTCAACAACGACGGGCTGGTGGATTTGTACTTCACGAGCAACATGGGGCCGAACAAGATGTTCCTAAATCAGGGCGGCATGAAGTTTCGCGACGTGACCGAGCAGGCCGGCGTGAGCGGCTGCGCCGGAGCCGGGGAACTGGGCAGCGGCAGCACCCAAGAGCAGGGCGGCCTCCCCCCCTCCGGGGGGGCTGGGGGGGGCTGCGGCTGGAAAACTGGCGTGAGCGTCGTGGACATCAACAACGACGGCCTGCTTGATTTCTACGTCGGTCAACTGGGTGACTACCAGAGCATTAAAGGCCGAAACCAACTTTTCATCTGTCAAGAAATCAAGGACGGCATCCCGATTTACGAAGACGAAGCCATCCGCTACGGGCTGGACTTGACGGGCTTTTCCACTCAGGCCACCTTCTTCGACTACGACCTCGACGGCGACCTTGACGTATTCCAACTCAACCACTCGCTCCACCAAAACGGCACCTTCGGGCCGCGAAAAAGTTTTGAGGGAAAGCCGCACCCGCTGGCGGGGGATCGGTTGCTGCGGAATG
>JAYSUY010000223.1:0-2097 GCA_043718855.1 Saprospiraceae bacterium
GGCATGAGGAGGGCGCAATGCGGGACATTTTAACCGACGAAGAACGAAATGGGGCAGAAATGTGGCCGCTTACTCGTGCGTCACTTGCCGGATGCGACACTAGGGTAGATACTTAATCTGGCCCAGATGTCTGAATAAAAAAGCGAGCCGCTCACTGAGCGGCTCGCTTTTTTTGTGGGTGATATTTTGCATTTGAGAAACGTCCTCACTTCCCGGTCAACGCCCCGATCAGCACCAGCCGGATGTCGTTCCGCCGGTCGTTTTTGTTTTTGGGGTCGGGCTTGTTGATGGTCAGGATGTCGGCATTGGTCGAGCCTTTGCCGTCGGCGTTGGGCGCGGCTTTCAGGAAGCCCATATTCTGTTCGTTGCCAGTGAGCAAAAAATCGGGTAGTGTTACCCAGTAAGTTTTGCTGTCGTCGAGCGGATTGCCGCCCACAAGCCATTGACCCGCAGCGTTTTGAGTGATGCGGCCATGTTGAAGAAAGCCGCCGTTACCCTTGTTGCTTACACCCATGTCGAGGGTGCGGCGCAGCAGCGATCCCCGCATTTGCACGTCCGTAATGGCCCCGCCGTAGGGTAATATTCGTACCACGTCGAGTTCGGTGAGCGTACCAGTCAGCACATCGTCCACCCGGATGGAGCCACTGTTGAGCAGGGCGCAGTCGAGGCGGTCGTTGCCCGTGTTGAGCATGGCGTTGGTGATCATTGCGCCCACCGGGGCCTGCTTGTAGCGGATGGTGATCTCACGGCAGTCGAGCGGTTCGCGGAGCTTGGTGACCACTGCCGATGGGTTGAAGCCCGAACTGGCGAGCGACTCGTTCTTGATTTTTTCCCACTTTTCTACCACAGCGGCAGTGGCCGGCTCGTCGGCGATGCTGCTGTTCACGCGGCGCAGTTCGGATTTTACTGTGCAGGTTTTTTTGTTCTTGTCGTATCGCAGGGTGTGTACATACACCGTCTTGGCGTTCGCGTCGGCTTTGGCAATCACGACGTTACCGACCTTTTCAAAATGATTTTCATGCTCGTGACCACCGATCACGAGCGGAATTTCGGGCAAGGCGGCAGCCAATTTTTTGTCGTCCTCAATGGCCAAGTGCGTGAGTGCTAGCACTACGTCGCTCTTGGGCTTCAGTTGAGCAAACTGCAATTTGGCAGTTCCCAAGTAATCCGTGTACTCCACCCAAGGCTTTCGCCCGGTATTGATGAGTACCCCGAACACGCCGAGGTTAAGCGTAGTGCCATCGGCATCTTTCAAGGTAAATACTTGATTGTCAGGGCAAGACTGCTGCCCGCCATTGCGGTTTTTAAAAAACGGGGTCATGGGGCTGGTGGTGTTGGGCAGCGGGTTGCGGAGTCGTGCGTTGGCCCCAAACCAAGTGAAGTTCGACTCATCGAGCCGGGCTTGTAGGTCGGCTAAGTCGTCGTAATCGAACTCGTGGTTGCCGAACACGGTCCAGTCCAGCCCTAAGGCGTTGAGTACTTCCACCATCTGTTTGCCACGTATGCGCTTGCCCTCGTGTTTCAAGGTGCCGATTACGGAGGGGCTGATGAAATCGCCCGCCATCACGGTGAGCGTGTTGGGGTTGCGGGCCAGCAGTTCTTTTCGGATGGTGGCCACACGGGCCAGTCCGCCCGTGTTTTCGGCAGAGGTGGGGCTGATTTCGTACACGTCGTTGAGTTGCAGCAACGTGATTTCGATGATGCCGTCGTCTTTGCCGGGTGTGCTGGTGGTTTTTTTGGCTGGATCGCAAGCGAAAAATGCGAGCGCGAGGATGGGGAGGAGTAGGTTGATGCGGATTGCCTTCATGTGCAGTGTGTTTTTTATGAAAAAATGTTGTACGAAGGTAGATGGCTCCCATCACTCTGCCAACATCCCTGCTACGGCCTTGGCCCAGTCTGGCGAATCGTTGAGGCTCTCCACCAAGTCGAGGTGCTCGCCGCCCCATTTTTCAAAATCCTCCTGATACTCCGAACTGACTTCGACGGTCGTCTCCAAGCAGTCAGCGGTGAAGGCTGGGCAGAACACCAGCAGGCGTTTGGCTCCGCGCTCTTTGGCCAATTGCTCGATGGTGCGCACGGTGTAGGGCTGCACCCAGG
>JAYSUY010000224.1:0-2096 GCA_043718855.1 Saprospiraceae bacterium
GCAACCTCATCGTGTGCCACATCGTGCTGATGCACATCGCCGAGGAGGTGCTGAACGACAAGGGTCGCATCGATCCGCACAAAATTGACCTGATGGGCCGCATGGGGCGCTTTTACTATGTCAGAGCAAGCGGTGCGGCGGTGGAGGAAATTGTGCAGGAAGTGACCAGCATCGGCATCGGATTTGATGGGCTGCCCGATACACTGCGCCACAGTAAAATATTGACAGGCAATAACTTAGGTCAACTTGCTGGGCTGCCTGCTCTGCCCTCGCAAGAAGCGGCGATGGCTGTTCTGGCCACCGATGAGCGAGCGCGACTCATCCTTTCGGGGAAAAACGCCGCATTCGAAATGCTAGCTTACGCGAAGGAGGTTTTGGACCACAATGATGTGCCACGGGGGGCTGCGCTGGCGGTGCTGAGCGCCCTGTAACCACGTTTCAAAACAAAAAAAAGCCGCCCCAAATGGGGCGGCTTTGTGGGAGATGACGGATTCGAACCGCCGACATCCTGCTTGTAAGGCAGGCGCTCTGAACCAACTGAGCTAATCTCCCTTTGCATTTTAACGGCTGCAAATGTACGAGTAGGCCTTTCGGAAAACCAAGCCGGGCCATAAAAAAACCAACTTTTTATCATCGACAGATCAACAGATTTTGTGTTGTTGTGTGTTCCGTCCGATCATGGCCCCTCTGCCGCTCTCTCCAATACCCGCTGCATTTCCAGTTTCCAATCCCGGCTGCTGCCCACAAAATTGTTGTGCATAAAACTGAAAATCAGGGCTTTGCCATCTTGGCGAACGACATAACCGCTTAGGCAGTGTACCCCACCTATCGAGCCAGTTTTGGCAAAAACGTAGGGCTGGCCGTTTTTTCCCCGATACCAGTTGGCGATGGTGCCGCTTTGCCCACCTGCGGGGAAAAGCGAAAAAAGCCGTTCGCGGGGCTGCTCGCGCCAGAGGCGCAGCAGCACATGGGCCATGTCGTTGGGAGAGAACAGGTTGTAGCGCGAGAGACCGGAGCCGTCGGCCCAGCGGGGCGGCTGGGGCAGGTCGTGCAGGGGGTTGGCCAGCATCCAGCGGATGAGGGTGTCTTGCCGCAGCAGGTGGAGTTTTTGCTCAGCGCACACCAGCAGCAGTTGGTCGGCGATGAAGTTGTCGCTCTGGTGCATCATGCGGCGCAGCACGGTATCGAGTGGGGTGGAGTAGAGGGTTTTTGTGGAGAGCGTTCTGGCCAACTCGGTTGCCCCGGTTACCTGAACCACCTTTTTTTTCAACGTATCGGCCAGCATGGAGCCTATCTCGGAGGCGACCGACTGGATGGGTACCCACTGCTCGAAACCTTTGGCCCAGGTGCTGCGGGGGTTGTACCAGATGTCTTTTTCGTTGAATTCCAACTGATTGTGCGGTATGGAGTAGGGGGCTTTATCCGCCGAAGCCTTGGCGAAGGAGGAGGCGTGTAGGCTTTTCCCAAAAAAAGGCGGCGCGATGGCGAGCGTGGTATCGGTGGAGGCGTACACGCGCTGGAGGTTGCCGTACATGGGCAGGTCGGAGAGTTCGGCCTGGTAGTCCTCGTGCGAATCGTCCCAAGCCCAACCGGCACCGAGAGGCGACTGGCCGTCCTGGAGGGGCAGCCAGTGGATTTCGGTGCCTGGATGTTGTTTCAAAAAAGAAAAACTGCGCTGCCAGTGCTGAAACTCGGGGTGCAAAAAAGTGGGGTCGCCGGTGCCGATTGCCCACAGCGAGGTGTCGGCGGCGGCGTAACGGAGTGCGGGCAAGGAATCGCCGAGCAGATACAGGGCGGTGTAGAGCGTCAGTATTTTGGTGTTGGATGCTGGCGTGAAGCAGCGGTCGCCGTTGACGTTGCAGAGTTGGCGGCCAGTGGCGGGGTCAAGCAGCACGAAGCCGGTGAAGGCGCGATTGAACACGGGCGACTTGCGCACCTCGCGCTCGATGCTGCGGGCGAAACGCCGCTCGGTGACACAGGCACTGAGCAGCAGGACAAAAACGAAGAAAATAGGGATGTAGGAGGTGCGCATAGGCCAATATTTGAGTGCGAAGGAGTAACTGTTTAGGATGGGAGAACGGATGAAACGGATCGAA
>JAYSUY010000225.1:0-5689 GCA_043718855.1 Saprospiraceae bacterium
GCCGTCAATATGCAACAGTCTGGTGCGCCCATCACGGTGCATGGCACATCGTTCAAGCACGAGGACAACGGCTTTCTGAAGTACAAGAAATACTACTACAGCATCGCTGTCAAATTCAGCGACGGCACAGGCTCGGCCACAGGCACCGTGAAATCCACTTCCACCTACTGACCACACAAATCATTTTGCGATGAAAAAAGCACTTGTTCTTGCCACCTTGCTTTCGTGGATGGCCGCCTCCGGCCAATCTCAAAAGCCACTGCAAACCGAACCCTATTCGGACTGTTCCGGTGCGGTCGTGCTCTGCGACAAATCCGACCTTTTGGTTCGCCACCTGCCCAACGCTGGGGAGGAACTGGCAGAGGTCGGCTTCACCACCTGCTCCGACCGCTTGGAAGAGCGGCACTCGATCTGGCTCAAGTGGCAAGTGGCTGCGCCGGGAAGCGTCGAGTTCATCCTCGAATCGTTGCAAGCCAACGACGACATGGATTTTGTGCTCTACCGCCTCGAAGGCGACATCCGGGGCTGTAGCCGCCGCTACGAAGTCCGCTGCATGGCATCGGGCGACAACTTGGGCGCGCCCCAAGAAGAGTCTTTTCCCTGCAAGGGCATTACCGGGCTGTACCGCAACGTGTCGGACAAAAACGAGGGCAACGGCTGTGGCGACGAGCAAGACAATTTTTTGGCCCCAGTGGAGGCCAAAGAAGGCGAGAACTACCTGCTGTATATCAACAACTTCTCGTCTTCCAGCGGCTTCAAATTGGAGTGGAAAGGCTCCGCCACATTCCGGGTGCCGAGCGAAATCCAGATGCCCGTTTTGTCTGCTGCCCTTTTGTCGAAAGCCGTGTACCTGAAGAGCGGCACCGATGGGCAAGATTTCTTCCAGCGCACCAACTGGATAGACGGCACGATGGACAGGGGCTTTCTGGGGCGCATCGCGGAAGTGAAATCTCTGAACACCTTTATCGGGTGCCTACCTCAGAAAACCGGGCCAGCAAACGATGGAGCAGAGAAGATGTCGCTCGGTCAACTGTTCCCCAATCCGACTACCCAGCAGGCCAAAGTGTCGGTCACATCGCCCTTCCATTCCATGATGCGCGTGCAAGTGTTCGACCTGTTGGGTCGGCTGCACACCAACCGGGAGTACCCCATTGAAAAAGGGGCAAACCTGCTCGACCTGCCGGTGGACAATCTGGCCGCTGGGTTTTATGCTATACAGTTCAAAACGGGAGATTTTATGGAATGCCGGAAGTTGATCGTGGCTGTGAAATAGTGTTGTCTGTCCAACCTTCAAAACAACCTCAACTGCGCCGACTTGTGCCGCTCGTGCAGTTCCAGGTTGTAGGCGGGCATCTTCCGGTCGCTCAAGTACTTGCCTTTGGCCAGTTTGAACTGCTGATGCACCATGTCGGCGATGTTGCCTGTGCCGCGCATACGGGTGCCGGGGCGGGAGTCGGAGAGTTCGCCGCCGTGCGTGTCGCGGATGCTGTTGAGCACCCGGTCGGCGCGGTCGGGCATGGCCTTCCTGATCCAGTCTTCAAAAATGGTGGCTACGTCGCCGTTGAGGCGCACCATCGTGTGGCCCACACCTAATGCGCCGCGCTCCGCTACGGCTTTCACCAGGGGTAAAATTTCGTGGTCGTTGAGGCCGGGGATGATGGGGGCCATCATCACGAACACCGGCACTCCGGCTTGGCTGAGCGTTTCCACCGTGCGCAGCCGCTGAGCGATGGTGGCGGTGCGGGGTTCCAGGAACTGCCGCAGTTCTTCCTGCAAGGTGGTGATGCTGATGGCGACATGGACGAGCCGCTCACTGGCCAACTGTCGCAGCAGGTCGAGGTCGCGGAGCACTAGGCTGTTTTTGGTGATGATGCTCACCGGGTGGCGGTATTTCCAAAACACTTCAAGGCAGGCGCGGGTGATGCGAAACTCCCGCTCGGCAGGCTGATACACGTCGGTGTTGCCCGCAAACATGACAGGAGCAGCCTTCCAGTTTTTCTTTTTCAACTCCAGTTCGAGCAGTTCGGCGGCGTTGCGCTTCACCAAAATTTTTTGCTCAAAATCCAGCCCAGCCGAGTAGCCCCAGTAGGGGTGGGTGTTGCGGGCGTAGCAGTAGATGCAGCCGTGTTCGCAGCCCTGGTAGGGGTTCATACTCCATTCGAGCGGAATATCGGTGCTTTTTACGGCGTTGAGGATGGTTTTGGGGTGGGTTTCGAGGTACTGGGTGCGGAGTTGCCCGTCGTCCCACTCGTCGGCCACGAGTGCCCAATCGAGCGGCTGCTCGTCGCGCACGGTTTTCTCGTAGGTGGATGTGGGGTTGATCTGTGCGCCGCGCCCGCGCAGGTAGGGCTGCGAAGGGTCGGCTTGAGTGTTGCGTTGGATGGACACGGGCTGCTCGTTTTGGCAGCAAATTTAATACTTTTTGTTTTGAATTTTTATAAAAACTTAGGCAGCCTACTGCGACAGCCCATAGCGACAACAATGGGACACGGATGGAACGGATTTAGATGGATCACAGCGGATTTGAGGTAAAAATCTGTTTGATACCGTATTGAAGCCCCAGCGGGGCGCAGCATGGGTAGGCAGATTACCCACACAGAAGGTTTAAGCCCCAGCGGGGCGCAGCAGACACCTATTTTTGCTGCGCCCCGCTGGGGCTGGTGGACTGTCGTCGGCACATTTCTACCCATGCTACGCCCCGCTGGGGCTTCCAGATTTTGATGCGTTTGCCCTATCGGGAATCAAGCGTGGCTAAGGTTTTACGTTTTTACAAAATACTTAAAACAAATCCTTGCCCACCAGTTTGAACAGCCCCCCACTGAGTTTGCTCGCCAATTTTGCCGCGAAGGCGTACTGCTTGTACTTCCGCTTGAACTTGGGGGCCAAGTCCACCAAATCCTTCAGGTATGGCTTCTGGGTGATGCGCACTCCGGCGGAAAGTTTGTCGGTCAGCGTGAGTTTGCCCTGCCAAGCCTCCGCCTCGCGGAGTATTTTTTCCATCGCCGCTTCATTTTGGTCGTGGTATTTCTGGACGTACTTCACGCCCTTCACGGGGTTCACGAATTTGAGGTCTTCTTTCATAAATGCCACATAATCTTGCAGCAAGCCGTCCAATTTTTGTTCAGCGGGCAGGTTGCTGGAGGCCAACTTATTCAAGTTTTGGCGGTGGTTGTTGAGCCATTTTTTTTGCTGCCAAGCGGCGCAGCCGGGCAGAGCGAGGGCGATGATGCAGAGAAACAGGGTGGAACCAAGCAGTTTGTGCATGAGAACGGGTGGAGGGTTAACGGTGGAAGGCTGGGCAAAGATGCGACAGCCTCGAATGCTGAAACGCTTATGTTTGCAGAAAAACGCGCTACGGACACCGCACAACGCATCACCACTTACGCCGAGTATTGCCGCTCGCACTACGTCCCGCTCCCGCTGCAAGCCTGGTGGCTCGATGCGGTGTGCGGCGTTGGAGCATGGGACGCAGCATTGGCGACCGACGGCAACGGGCGCATCACGGGTCTGATGCCCTACTCGGTAACGAGACGCTGGGGCTGCCCGGTGGTGCAATTGCCACCCTTCGCCGCCTACGGTGGCCCTTGGCTGCACTACCCGACGGATGCAGATTTCAGGCTCAGCAGCCGCTACTCGTTTGAGCAAAAAACCATGACTGCGCTCATCGCGGCCCTCCCGCAGCCCGTTTTTTTTACCCAAAACGTTCACCCCTCGGTGACGAATTGGTTGCCCTTCCACCACGCTGGCTTCCGGCAAACGACCCGCTACACCTACATTTTAGAAAAAATAACGGACGCTGAGGCGGTGTTCCAACAGTTCAAAAACCCGCTCCGCCTCAAACTCCGCAAAGCCGATGAGGCCACCGAGGTGCTGCGCGACGACTCGGCTGCCGATTTGGTGCTGCAACTCAACACCCAATCGCTGTTCAGAAAAAACCTGCGCCCGCCCCAACACGCCGCCGCTTTCGCCCGGCTCCACGAAGCCCTCGTGCAACGCAACCAGTGCGCCGTGTTCATCGCTCGCGACCGCCGCGATGGTTCGCCTCACGCCGGGTTATACTTGGCTTTCGATGAGCGGCAGGCATCAGCCAAACTCGCGGGCTTCGTCCCGGAACGCGGTATGTACTGCGGCTTGCACGGGCTGTACCGCGAAGCCATCGTTTTTTGCGCCTCACGCGGGCTGAGTCTCGATTTTGACGGTGGCATGGACGCAGGTGTGGGGCAAGTTTTTCGGGCATTCGGGGCCAGCATGGTGCCGTTTTTCCAAGTTTGGAAGGGCAGCAACCGGCTCGTGGAGGCGGCGTACGCGCTGCGATAGTTTTTAAAAACACCCAAAAACCACCACAATTCACCAATTTTGCCCCAACAACCGATAACCGACAACCAACAACTACAGACTATGAAAGAAAAAGGCATTCCCACTGTTGACCTCTCCCAATTTGTGCACGGCACAGACAACCAGAAAACAGCCTTCGTGCAAGCCCTCGGCAAAGCCTTCCACGAGGTGGGCTTTGTGGCGGTGGTGAATCACGGCATCCCCAAAACTTTGGTGGATGGTTTTTACACCTCATCGAAAGCGTTTTTTGCGCAACCAGTGGAAGTGAAACGCCGCTATGAAGTGCCGGGCATGGCCGGCCAGCGCGGCTACACCTCGTTCGGGAAGGAACACGCCAAGCAATCACAGGTGGCAGACCTGAAAGAGTTTTTCCAAATTGGTCAAGAAGTACCTGCCGGGCACCACCTGAAATCGCAGTACCCCGACAACGTGCAGGTGGCTGAAACGCCCGATATGCCCCGCCTCGGCCACGAACTCTACCGCGCTTTCGAGAATGCCGGGGGCCAGTTGCTCGAAGCCATCGCCCTCTACCTCGGCTTGGAGCGCAACTATTTCCAGCAGTACATCCACCGGGGAAATTCCATCCTGCGCAGCATCCACTACCCGCCCATCCGGGAGGAGCCAGCCAGCGCCATCCGTGCCGAGCAGCACGAAGACATCAACCTCATCACGCTGCTCGTGGGGGCCAGTGCGGGCGGTCTTGAACTTTTGACCGCTGAAAATCAGTGGGTTGCCATCATGCCCGAAGCCGATGAAATTGTCATCAACGTGGGCGACATGCTTCAGCGGCTCACCAACAATTACCTGAAAAGCACCACCCACCGCGTGGTGAACCCACCCCGTGAGGAGTGGCACCTGCCGCGCCTGAGCATCCCGTTTTTCCTGCACCCGGTGAGCACCATGGACTTGAGTTGTCTCGAATCCTGTGTCACGGCAGAAAATCCGCTGCACTACGCGCCCACCACCGCCGGAGATTACTTGGATGAGCGGCTGCGGGAGATCGGGCTGAAAAAATAAGGGGCAAAAGGCAAGGGGCAAAAAGCAAAGGGGCAAAAAGCAAAGGGGCAAAGGGCAAAAAGCAAAGGGCAAAAAGCAAAGGGCAAATCACCAAACTCAAGATATCACTACGGTGTGCATCTAGTTTGGTGATTTGCCCTTTGCCCCTTGCCCCTTGCCTCTTTAAAAACACATCCCCAGAAAAACCCCGTTGGTCCAGCCGAAACCATCCTGATTCGGGTACTCACCACCGCCGCCCTCGCCGCCCTCGCCGAACACGTTGTACTTCTCCATCATCTTGCCGGTATGCTGATACACCTGTCGGCAGTTAGCTGTCCAGCGGTCGCGGACGGCTGTA
>JAYSUY010000226.1:0-5687 GCA_043718855.1 Saprospiraceae bacterium
GTTGGCTGCAATACCCACCACACAATGCCATTCGCCATCATTGACCTTCTTGGTGCTCCAACCTGATTGATGTCCGGGGCCACTCCCACTGGTGCCGTCTCGCCCGCCGAAGCCGACTTGGCCTATATTTGAACCTGGCCCATTAATCACCATCCCATAGCCTTTGTCTTCCTCGTATCGGTATTTTCCTGCGACCCACTGCGTGCTTGTGGTGTTGGTTGTTCTCACCCAGACACATACAGTTACTGCGGTGGTAACGCCCCGGTTGTCTGTACCGCAGTCAACCCAGGAGGAAGTGCCGTTGAAATGAAAGGCGCTGTTCGCAATGCCGTCGCGCCCCGCAGTGGGAGCCAAATTGTACTCTATGCCATTCATTGCAGTCAGGCTGGCATCGTTGGCGTTGCCTTTGAAAGGAAAGTACCCGGTAAGCCCGGTTGAAAGGTCACAAGGGTTTTGTGTGAAAGCCTGGCTGCTGAGCAAGCAGGCAAAGGAGAGAAGCAGGAACATTTTGCGTTTCATACCGTGTGTTTTAAAAATTTAAAATTGATTCGTTCTCACAAATGTATCCGCCCCCACCCCCTACCCTGCCCGAACAAATGACCGTCGGCTGCGCCTACATGAGCGGCGGTCAGAAAAAAATGAAATTCGGCAAGAGCGCAAGATTACTTTTGGGCCACAGTTAAAAATCAGCCTACGTTCTCGCCATGCTTGCCCCTGTCCGAATTCTCCTCATCGACGACGAGCCGCCCTGCCGCGACGCGCTCCGCATCTTTCTCCGCACCGGCTGCCCCGAAGCCCGCATCATCGGCGAAGCCTCCTCGCTCGCCGAAGCCGCCCACCTGCTCGCCGAGACTTCCCCCGATCTGCTCCTGCTTGATGTTGATTTGGGAGACGGCACCGGCTTCGACCTGCTTGACCGCTTTCCACAGCCCGCTTTCAAAGTCATTTTCACCACAGCGCACGACGAGTTTGCCCTACGCGCGTTCAGGTACAGCGCGCTGGATTATTTGCTCAAACCCGTTGACCCAGAGGAACTTGTCGCCGCTGTCCGCAAAGCGGCGGCTTCGGGCGATGCCGCGCAGCAGCACCGCCAGATCGAACAACTCCGCCACAACACGAGTACCCGCCGTTTCGACCGCATCACGCTAAACACAGGCGATGGACTGCTCTTCGTGGGCATCGAAGAAATCATGCGCTTGGAAGCGCAGGGGAATTACAGTTTTGTCTTTTTAGAAAATGGCGAGCGGCACTTGGCGGCTCAATCGCTGGCAGGCTTTGAAGAAATGCTGCCGACCCCGTTGTTTTTTCGGGCGCACCAGTCGCACATGGTCAACACGAAATTTGTCCGCAAACTCGCCAAAGAAGACGGCGATAACCTGCTGATGACCGACAAGGCCCTCATCCCGCTGGCGCGTAGGCGGAAGGAAGATTTCGTCGAGATGATGCGGTGAGGCACACCCCCGCCACGCCTCTAAACTTTCGAATCATTCGGCTATATGCGCCACTTAACCTTCTTATCCTTCAAAGTCTTGACAAAAGCGGGCCTCCTCTTCGCCCTGCTGCTGCTGCTGCACACACCGGCGAAGAGCCAAACGCCCGGCACCGCTTTGCTCCACAAATGCGCCCCCTCGCTGCTTCCCAGTCTTGTGCAGCAACCTGCCGAAAAAAGTACCCTGGAACACTACACACTGTTAGTCAGTGACTTGCCCGCCTTCCAAGCCTGGGCAAAAACCCAAAGCATCCGCATCGTGCGCACCTACGCGCCCGCCAGAGTCGTCGTCGTGGAGGCCAGCCACACCGTTTTTTTAGCCAAAATACTCCCCCACCCTACCCTACAATTTGCCGACCGAGGCGCAGCCGTAGGCCGCGAGGAACTGCCCGTGCCGGGCCACAACCTCTTCGTGAACCGCATCAACACCGCTCATGCCCGCTGGCCCCTGCTCAACGGCGCGGGCATCACCGTCTCCATCAACGAAAACCGCTTCGACTCCTCCGATGTGGACTTCCGGGGGCGACACCAGCCTTCACTAAAATCAGCCGCTCAACTCACCGACCACGCCCACATCATGGCCTCGCTGGTGGCCGGAGCGGGCAACTCCGACCCAGCCGGGCGCGGCGCAGCACCCGGAGCGCAAATCCTGTCGTCCAACTTCGCTGGGTTGCTGCCCGACGACGACGCGGACTACGCAGCGCAAAACATCACCGTGCAAAACCACTCCTACGGCATCGCCATCGAAAATTATTACGGCCCATCGGCATTGGCCTACGACCACAGCGTAGCGTTACGCCCCGCGCTGCTGCACGTTTTTTCAGCCGGAAATGACGGGCTGGCGGCCTCACTATCAGGCATTTACGCCAACCTGATGGGCTTCGCCAACCTGACCGGAAATTTCAAAATGGCGAAAAATGTCCTCACCGTCGGCTCCGTCGATTCCTTCGGCCAAGTGCCGCCCCTGAGTTCGCGCGGCCCCGCCTACGATGGGCGCACCAAGCCCGATCTGATGGCCTTCGGCCCCAGCGGCACCTCCGAAGCGGCAGCCCTCGTGTCGGGTGCGACAGCGGTGTTGCAGCAGGCTTTTTTTGAACAATACGGCACCCGGCCAGCAGCCCACACCCTGCGGGCGGTGCTGCTCAACACCACCGACGACATCGCCCCGCTTGGCCCCGACTTTACCAGCGGCTACGGCAGCCTGAACTTAAAAAACGCCCTCCAAGTCATTCTAAACCAACAACTTACTTTTGGCGAAGTCGAAAACACCACCACAAAAACCTTCCCCCTCAATCTCCCGCCCAACGCCCACAACCTGCGCGTCACACTGGCTTGGGACGACCCGCCCGCTCAGCCCGGCACCGCTCGCTCGCTCATCAACGACCTCGACCTCACACTGCTCGCTCCCAATGGCTCGGTGTGGCAACCCTGGGTGCTCAACACCGCTCCGCACCCCGACTCGCTCCGCCAACCCGCCCGCCGGGGCCGTGACTCGCTGAACAACGCGGAGCAGATTTTGCTGGACTTCCCGCCGTCCGGTTTGTACCAAATCCAAGTGTACGGCCAGCGCATTTTGCCTGAAAATCAAACATTTACCCTAACCTTCGATTGGGACACGCTCCAGCATTTCGAGTGGGACTGTCCGGTGCAAAACGACCCCGCCATTGTCGGCCAAGCGGCCATCCTGCGCTGGACCACCAACCTAACTGCTGCCACCGGGCGCATCGAGTGGCGACCGCTCGGCAGCAACGATTGGCAACTCATCGACCCCGCTGCGCCGCTGGCTGCTGGGTACCGGCGCTGGCTCGTACCCGACACTTTCGCAGCCGCGCAGGTGCGCATGTTGGCCGACAGCCGGGCCTTCGTTTCCGACACCTTCCTGATCGCTCCCGAACTGCGGATGCGGGTAGGCTTCGATTGCCCCGACTCGGTGCTGCTCCGCTGGAATGCCGTTGGCCCCGGCGCCGTGTACCAACTCTGGGGCCTCGGCAACCGCTACTTGGAGCCGCTGCTGACTACAGCCGACACGTTTCGGGTGTTGCAGAAAAAAGACTTTCCCCAGCAGGTTTTCACCGTATCGGCACTCAGCGTGGGCAACACAGCAGGGCCAAAAAGCGCTGCACCGAACATCGCTACGCAGGGTGCGGGCTGCTACATCTCTACTTTTTTGGCAGATTTGAACACGAATTTTCAAGTGGATTTGACCCTCCAACTCGGCACGACTTACGGGGTGCGCAGGGTGTTTTTTGAAAAAATAAAAAGCGGCACCTCGTCGGTACTACACGATAAAAAGCCTGAACAAGAGCAAGTTGTGTTTACTGACTCTGCTCCCGAATCTGGCACAAACCGCTACTTTGCCCGCATCGAACTCGCCAACGGCAGCCAACTCCGCAGCGATACGGTAGCGGTGTACTACGCTGGCGAAAGCAACTGGCTGGTGTACCCTAACCCGGTAGCGGGCAGCGGCAGCCTGACGGTGCTTTCTCGAACGCCCGATCCAGCGACGCTTGAACTGTACGACGTGCTGGGCCGCCGCATTTTGGAGGAAAAATTAGGCGACCAGCGGGTGTACATCGCGCTGCCTTCGCTGCCGCCGGGGTGCTATGTTTGGCGGGTACGAGCGAGTGGAGGCGCGGGCGAGAGCGAGCAGGGCTGGTTGGTGGTGACTGGCTTGTGATCGCAAAAACAGAACGGCCCGACAGTTGCTACTGCCGGGCCGTTCTGTTTTATGTGATCCAATCGAACCTATCGGCTCAATCGCATTAATTAATACAGGTAGTTCAGTGCGGTCTTGTCGTTGGCATTAAACGGGCGGTTCACGCCGGAGCCGATACAGGCCAGCATCCAAGAATTCGGGTCGGCAACAGTAGGTGTGCCGGGAATGTGTACAGCACCTACGGTAGAGGCACCTTCGTTGGCATAACCACCGCCGCAGCTGTACGAGCGGTCCATGTAGTCAGTGTGGCGGAAGCCGATGCAATGCCCCATCTCGTGGGCAAGTACCGAGGTGAGCGTATTGGCGCCCATGTTGGCATATTGCAGGTTGAATTTGATACCGCTGTACGGATTGCCGCCCGTAGGGAAGCCAGCCGAAGCGATGTAGTTGCCGCCTCCGACTGTGGTAACAACGATGTTGCCACCGCTGCTGACGCGGGTGAAGGTCAGCTGCAGATTCTCAGCGTTGTAGCGGGCAATGGCTGCGTTGATGGCATTGCTGAGGTTGGTGTTGGAGCCGGTGTATGTAACGCCAATGTTACGCGGCAAGCCGGTAACCAAGTTGGTGGTGCGGTACTGCTCTTCTTTGCCCACCACCAGCATCTGGATGGGCGACACCAGCTTCAGGTCTTCTTCGCTCAGGAAGATGTCGCCTTCCACGATGTAGCCACCTTCGGTGGCGTAGGCTTCCTCAGCGGTGAATCCAAGCGTACTGATTTTGGCTTTGATTTCCTGCGACAAGCCCTCCTCAACGGGGAGAGCGGCGATCGGACTGGTTTTCGTGCAACTGTTGAGGCCAGCAAGGAGCGCCACGAAGGCACCAAAAGTAAGGATTTTTTTCATTAAAAACACAGTTTGAATTTGATGAACAGATAAAAAGATGAAGAGGCAAATGTAGTGCGGAGCATTTTATCTCGGAGGGTATAAACGCAATTTTATTTTACAGAAATATTGTAGAACCATTGTTTTCGCCTCTAGTTTCGCATAAAAACAAAACGGCCCGGCAGTTGCTACTGCCGGGCCGTGCTGCATTCAGAAAACGCCTGTCTGAGTCAAGGTTCAATAAACGTAGTTCAGCGCGGTCACATCGTTCGCGTTGAACGGACGGTTGGTGCCGTTGCCGATGCAAGCGAGCATCCAAGAATTCGGGTCAGCAACGGTAGGTGTGCCGGGAATGTGGATAGCACCTACGCCAGCCGAACCTTCGTTGTAGAAAGCACCGCCGCAGCTGTACGCGCGGTTCATGTAGTCGGTATGGCGGAAGCCGATGCAGTGGCCCATCTCGTGGGCGATGATGGATGTGAGCGTGTTGGAATTCCAGCCAGCGTATGTGGTGTTGAACTTGATGGAGTTGAACAGGTTGCCGCCGCTGGGGAAACCTGCGGAAGCGATGTAATCGGTGCCGCTCACATTACTCACCGTGATGTGGTACGGAGTGGTGGTGACACGGGTGAACGTGATGCGCAGACCGCGAGCGTTGTAG
>JAYSUY010000227.1:0-5681 GCA_043718855.1 Saprospiraceae bacterium
CAACACAACGACACTCACTTCAACGACAAAGAAAAAACGGCGCTCCGGGATGTATTTTCCGGGGAAAAGGCGCCGACTCACCTTTCATCTAAAATTGTACAAGCTATGAAAAATGAATCTCTCCTCGCTACGCCCCGCCCCCTGCTCTCGGCCTCTGTGCCGGGCATCCTGACGGCTGTATTGTTGGCCGCCGGCTTGGCCGCTACAGGCTTCTGGGCAGGCAAGTCGCAGCCCGCGCCCGCTGCTGCGCCCACCTCCGAGCAGCCGCAGTACGCGCTGCTCGTGAAGGCCGATGATGTGCCGCCCACCGACCCGGAGCAACAGTTCCGAGAATACTCTGCTTGGGTGGACAACCTAAAAAAAGGCCGCTGGGCAGACGGCGAGGCCCTGCATGGTAAGGCTTGGCGGCTGCACGAAAGCAACGGAACGGTCGAGTCGCTGGAGCACACGCTGAAAACTTCGCCCGACGAGATCAGCGGCTACTTCCTTTACGAAGCGGCCAACGCCGAAGAGGCCCTGAAAATCGCCAAGACCTGCCCGCACCTGAAGTATTCGGGGACGCTGGAACTGCGGGAGATTTACAAGTGAGGCGGAAGGCGAGGATAAACGGAGAGCGGCTGCGCGAGGGGACTCGCGCAGCCGCTTTGCTTTTGATAATGAACACGTTGAGTCTACTTTCTCCAAATCCCCCCAACCCCCGCATCCCACAGCATCCGGTTCAGCGCGGGCAAATCCTTCTCCAACACCTCGTCGGCCCGCGCTTTCAGCCGCGTCCATTCGGCATCCAACTCGCGCTTCAAATCTAACGAAGGCTGGTTCACGCGCGGGATGTCGCTCTCCGTCTGATTGAGCAGGAACATGTAGTTGGCGGTGAACTTGTTGGGGAAATTCTCTACGTCGTCGTAGGCTTTGGACTTGCGCTGCACCATGTCCTCGTCCCAGGCTTTCAGTTTTTCTGCCAATTTTTTGCCCTCGGTCTGGATGGCCTGGTGCTTCGCGTCGTCCTTTGGCAGGGTGCCGAGCAACTGCTCCAACTGCTCGCGCTTGGCGGCCATCGAACTGATGAGGTCGTGCATGGCCGTCACTTTGGTTTCCATGTCGAGCATCGTGCGGTGGTACTCGGCGTAGTCGGCGGCAGTGGTCGGGTACAGCGGGTTGGGCAGGATTTCGGCGGTGGCGGTGGCTTGTTGCTTGCCCATTTTTAGGGCAAAACTGTACTGGCCCGGTGCGGCTTTGTGGCCCGCGAAACTGTTCTCGAAGTAAGTGCCCGGCACGGCTGAAAGGGTAGGGTAGCGCATATCCCACACGAAACGGTTGAGGCCCTTCTTCGTGGAGAGCGTAGGGCTTTCCGAAGGGCCGCCCTCCCACTCGGAAGCGAGGCTGTCTTTTTTGGAGGAAAAAATCCGCACGAGATTGCCCGTAGCGTCTTTGATTTCAAGGGTCAAAACCTCGTCTGGTTTACCCGCTTTACCCGCCGAAGCCTCGGCGGAGGCGGGCTTGTTCGTAACCTCAGCGGATTTAGCCGCCGTAGCCTCAGCGGAGGTGGCAGCGGTAGGCAGTTGGTAATACAGCACCACACCGTTGGCCGGGTTCACGCCCGCTGTGGAGGCCATGCCGGTGAAATCCTCGTCGGTCTTGTTCAGCGGGCTGCCACCGTTGGCGAGGTAGGTGTTTTCAGGTTGAAGGAGGGAGAAGTTGCCCGCCTTCGCCCCCGCCTTCGCCGAGGCTTCGGCGGGTAAATGATACTGCTGCAACACGTTGAGGTCGTCCAGCACCCAGAACGAACGGCCCGAGGTGGCGGCAATCAGGTCGCCCTTGTGTACCCGCAGGTCGGTGATGGGCGCGATGGGCAGGTTGAGTTGGCAGGGCGACCAGTTTTTGCCGCCGTCGAAGGAGATGAACAGCCCGATTTCGGTACCGCAGTAGAGCAGGTCGCGGCGGGCAGGGTCTTCCCGCACGACGCGGGTGAAAGCGTTTTCGGGCAGCCCGTTGGAGATTTTTACCCAGTTTTTGCCGTAATCGGTGGTTTTCCAGAGGCCCGGCTTGTGGTCGTTGAACTTGTAGCGGGTGGTGGCGATGTAGGCCGTCGCCTTGTCGTGGGGCGACACTTCGATGGCGTTGACGAGGCATTCTTGCAAGCCTGCTGGGGTCACGTTTTTCCAGTTTTTGCCCCCGTCGGTGGTCAGGTGCACCAGCCCGTCGTCGCTGCCGGTCCAAATCACGCCGCGCTCCTGCGGCGATTCCATGACGTAGGCGAGCGTCCCGTAGTTCTCCGCCCCGACCGCTTCGTTGGTGTAGGGGCCGCCGCCCTTGCCCTGTTTTTCCTCCTCGTTGCGCGACAAATCGGGGGAGGCTTCCGTCCAAGTTTTGCCCATGTCGGTGGTTTTCAAGAGCATCTGCGAGCCGTGATAGTAAGTGTTCGGCTCGTGCTTCGACCAAATGATGGGCGCGTTCCAGTTGAAGCGGTACTTGCAGTCCTTCGCGTCGCGGCCCAGGTACTGGATGGGGGCGGCCATGATGTTGGTGCCAGCGCTGGCTTTGGTGTCCAGTACCTCGATGGTGCCCTGATAGGAGCCGCCCAGCACATAGCGCGGGTCGTCGGGATTGAAGGCCAAAAACGCGCTCTCGCCGCCCGCCGAGTAGGTCCAACTGGCGTTTCCCATGCTGCGGCTGCCCAGTTCGCGGTGCGCGATGGACACGCTCGAATTGTCCTGCTGCCCGCCGTAGATGCGGTAGGGAAACTGGTTGTCCACGTTGATGCGGTACATCTGGGCGGTGGGCATATTGTCCTGCGAACTCCACGATTTGCCGCTGTTGAAGGTGATGGCCGCGCCGCCGTCGTTGGCGATAACCATGTTTTTGGCGTTCTTCGGGTTGATCCAGAGGTCATGGTAGTCGCCGTGTGTGCCGGAGAGGTTCTCCCAAGTTTTGCCGCCGTCGGTAGAGCGCAGGGCGGGCGCGCTCAGCACGTACACCGTCTGGTCGTTGAGCGGGTCGGGGAACATCTCGATGTAGTACCAGGCCCGCTGAATGAGGCGGTGGTCGTTGGTGATGCGCGACCAACTTTTGCCCGCGTTGTTGGACACGAACAGGCCGCCCGTCTCTTTTTCGGAGTCGCTTTCAATCAGGGCGTACACCCGCTCGGAGTTGGAGCGGCACACCGCGATGCTCATTTTGCCCATCTCTGTGGGCAGCCCTTCGGTCATTTTCTCCCAAGTGTCGCCGCCGTCGGTGCTTTTGTAGAGGCCGCTTCCTGCTCCGCCGGAGATGACTTTCCAGGGCAAACGCCCGTATTCGTTCATCGCGGCGTACACCATCCGGGGGTTGTTCATGTCCATCGAAAGTTCGACGCAGCCCGTTTTGTCGTCCACTTGCAGCACCGGCTTCCAGGTGACACCGCCGTCGGTGCTTTTGAAAATGCCGCGCTCTTTGTTCGGCCCGTAGAGTGCGCCCTGTGCGGCCACGAGCAGCGTGTTCGGGTCGCTGGGGTGGACGCAGATGCGGGCGATGTGGCGGGTTTCGGCCAGCCCGATGTGCTTCCAAGTTTTGCCCGCGTCGGTGCTTTTGTACAGGCCGTCGCCGGAGTGCGTCATCACGCCGCGCACGGCGTGTTCGCCCATGCCGACGTACACCACGTTGGGGTCGCTTTCGGCTACGGCCACTGCGCCGACGGTGCCGGTTTTGAAAAAACCGTCCGAGATGTTGCCCCAAGTGATGCCCATGTCGTCGGTTTTCCAGAGGCCGCCGCCAGTGGTGCCCATGTAGTAGGTGTGCGGGTCGCCGACCACGCCCATAGCGCACACGGAGCGACCGCCCCGGAAGGGGCCGATGTTGCGCCATTTCAGGGGTTTGAAAACGGTGCTCAGGTCGTTGGGGTCGGGGGAGGCGGGTTGGGGTTGGGCAAGCAGGTGAGTTGCAGCGGCGAGGAGGCCGAGAAATAGCAGGGTACGTTTTGTCATGTTAGATTGAAAATTTGTGGGGCAATGGTACGGCAAAACGACCCTCACGACAAGAATAGGAACGCGGATTAGGGCGGAGGGTGCGGATTTACACGGATTTTTGCCGCACCATGCTACGATTTTTTCATCGGGAGGCCGCGCTGCACTTGGTTCTTGTGGTGGTGGAAGACTGGTAGCCAGCGGGGAACGCGGATGGGGCGGATGACGCGGATTTGCACGGATTCTTGCCGCACCATGCCACGATTTTTTCAGCGGAAAGCCGCGCTCCGCTTGGTTTTTGTGGTGGTGGAAGACTGGTAACCAACGGGTACTCCCGAACACTTGGCGCGAGCAGGTAGCGTGGTCAAATAGTCTTTACACCATTGACAGAAAAGTACCCGGCATTCAATTGAGCCGCCATATCGGGCAAGAGTTTACGGATGTTGTCCGCATAGTTTTTCTGCCAAACTTTTTTGAGATACGCCCGCGCCGGTTCATTGATGAGCAGTTCTTCCTCCTTGGTGATGACCACCATGGCTGCGTGACCGTTGTTTTCGGTTATGACGAAAACAAAATCGTCTTTGTCCGCTTTCATGCCTTCCGTCCAATACTCAATATGCTCTTGCATTTCATGTTCGTAAAGGCTCTCGAACATTTCGCCATCGAGCAGCAGTGCTTTGTGCAGCACTTGTAAAATGGCGAGTTGTTTAGCGGCTTTGCTGTTTCTTGTCATCTTTTTACTTTTTTTGTTGAATACTGTGCGCCAGCGGGTTGCTGTTTCTTGTCATCTTTTTACTTTTTTTGTTGAACACTGTGCGCCAGCGGGTAGTTGCCAACTCGTGGATGATTTTGCCACTGGCACGAAGTGCTCGTCTCATCCACAACGTGTGCGCTCGTGAGGGTCTGTGACCCGATACGCGCAGTCGGCCAGTCTCTGACTGGTGTTGCCCTTGCCTTCGCTCGATGTGGTACTCGCAAGTCAGGAGACTTGCAGACTGCGCGTATCGGGTCGCAGACCCTAACGAGCAGCGTTGCGCTTGGTTTTTGTGGTGGTGGAAGAATGGCAGCCAGCAGGTACCTGATGTCCACCAAGCACTCAGCGGCTGACTTGTGGATTTACAATTACACTGCCAAGTGCCAGGAGGAGAGGGCTTGGGACGACACCACACTGGCCTGCCGGGGTCTAATTTTGGATGCGCACGGGCGAGCGGTCCCCGCTTGCCGACCAGCACCGGCTCGAACGTCCCAAGTCGGTCGCGCGAGGTCTCTGCCTCCACCGCACCGTACTCGGTCCGCACCGTCTTCGACTGCTGACCGTTCCGGCGGTTCGACTCCCCAGCCTCAGCAGTCTGCCCGAGGTGGAGGTTCAATTCCCCGACCAAGCGCGATTCCAGCACCCGCTTGATCAGAGGGGCCAGCACTTCTGGAAGTGACTCGCCCTCTTGCTCGTCGGTTGTTTAGGCCCCACTAAACGCCCTTCTCCCGCCTCAACCAGAAACAAGATGCCTCCCCAAATCTGTATCTTTATTCCAGCCCCGTTCCTTAGGGATCGGTTGAGTCGAACCAGCAGCGGGAGCCAGCCAGGTTTTTGCCTGTTTGCAAACCGCTCTGCGTCTTACATTTGCGCAGCTTGTCATCCACTTGGCAAAACCGCACGGCTGCTCCACACCAGTTGTTGAGCCGTGGGTGTTTGGCAAGTTCATCTCCTTCATCCTCTCACGCACCTATTATTTCAGACACTAC
>JAYSUY010000228.1:0-2086 GCA_043718855.1 Saprospiraceae bacterium
CTCGGCCAGCGAACGCCGGGCTATGGCGAGCGACCTGATCACCCGAACTCCGAACTGCTCTACTCAATCGGCGACCTAGATATCAGCACCGGCATAATGCTAGGCTCCCAGTCTTGTCCCCCCTCCTTTTCAGGGGAGGGGTCGGAGGTGGGGTTGACGCGAGGGGTGGGGTTGATGCCACCGGCCTCCTCGCCCTCCGCAAAATCGCCGAAGGCCTCAACCCCTGCCTCACCCTCCGCGAGCGCATCGAGCGCGACATCGCCCCTGACCCGCCACCCGACATCCGCAAGGGCGGTGCAATGGCCGACGGCTGCAACCCGGATTTGGACGACCTGCGCAACATCGTGCGCAACAGCCGCGACCTGTTGCTGGCCATTCAGCAGCGCGAAATCGAGCGCACGGGCATACCCAGTTTGAAGGTCGCGTTCAACAACGTGTTCGGCTACTACATCGAAATCACCTCCAAGTGGAAAAACCAGGTGCCACCCGAATGGACGCGAAAGCAGACCATCGCCACCGGTGAACGGTACATCACGGAGGAACTTAAAGTACTGGAAGCCAAAATTTTAGGTGCCGAGGAGAAGATTGCGGAGTTGGAAGAAAAACTGTTTCGTGCCCTCGTGGAAGAGATCGGTCAGTACATCCAGCCCATCCAGCACAACGCCCAACTCATCGCCCACCTCGACTGCCTGCTGTCGTTTGCTAAAATCGCAGAGAAAAACCGGTACGTCCGCCCCGAACTCGACGACAGCACGCTGCTTGACATCCGCGAAGGCCGCCACCCAGTCATCGAAACCCAACTGCCCATCGGCGAGCCATACATCCCCAACGACGTGTACCTCGACAGCGAATCGGTACAAATCGCGCTCATCACCGGCCCCAACATGTCGGGCAAATCCGCGCTGCTGCGCCAGACCGCACTCATCACGCTGATGGCTCAGATGGGCAGTTTTGTACCCGCTACCAGCGCCCGCATCGGCTTGGTCGACAAGGTGTTCACCCGCGTCGGGGCCAGCGACAACATCAGTGGTGGCGAGAGTACCTTCATGGTCGAGATGAACGAAACAGCCTTGATTATGAACAACATCAGTGACCGCTCGCTCATCCTGCTCGACGAAATCGGGCGCGGCACCAGCACCTACGACGGCATCAGCATCGCTTGGAGCCTCGCCGAATACCTCCACGACAACGACCGCGCCCATCCCAAAACACTGTTCGCCACGCACTACCATGAACTCAACGAACTGTCCGAGACCCACGATCGCGTCCATAATTTCCACGTCAGCACCCGCGAGGTGGGCCAAAAAGTCATTTTTCTCCGAAAACTCGTACCCGGCGGCTCCAACCACTCCTTCGGCATCCATGTAGCCCGTATGGCGGGTATGCCTCCGGCCATTGTGGAGCGGGCCAACGAAATCCTGAAAACACTGGAGGAGAAGTCCGTAGAACGACAGGCGGCAGACGGCAAGCAGCAAGAGGCCACTGGCAAGGGGCAAAAAGGCGAAACGCAGGCCGAGATGCGCAAGAAAGTGAAAAAAATCGCCGCACCGCTCCAACTGCACATTTTCGATGTGGACGATTACACGCTAAAAATCAAGGAAAGCCTGCTCGCGCTTGACCTGAACACGATGACCCCGATGGACGCGCTGTGGAAGTTGAACGAGTTGGTGAAGATTGCGGGAAAAAAATAGGAGCGGCCCATATCAGCCCTGCCTGCCGTGGCTGCGCAGCAGGCGCAGCACCATAGGGCGAGGACAAGTGAAGTGTTTTTCATGCTGTGTTTAGTTTGTTTGAAAAAATGTTGCGAGCGTGTTTTGACCGCTAACGTCACAGCCTTGCGCACTGCCCGCAAGGGCCACTGAGCCAACGCCTGCCAGCAGCGGCTCAACACAGCATTTCAATCACCCATACTGCAACACGCAAAATGAATCCTCGTCCTCGGCTTTACCAAAGCGGGAATCGCTGGCTCGATGCAAAGACCAGAGTTAAGTAGACCTTATGTGGAAAAATTGATTAAACACCTGCGCTCTTGCACGAGGAGTAATTTCGGATCGGGCTTTTGACTCTCAAGTTGTGCAAGGCGCAA
>JAYSUY010000229.1:0-5642 GCA_043718855.1 Saprospiraceae bacterium
CAACTCTACGAGTGGGCCAAAGTGCTGATTATGAACGGAAAAGCCTACGTCGACTTTTCTACCTCAGAAGAAATGGCTGTTCTCAAAGGCACCCCCACCGAGCCGGGCAAGGCCAGTCCCTACCGCGATATCCCGCCCGAAGAGAACCTCGCTTTGTTTGAAAAAATGAAGGCAGGTGAGTTCCCCGACGGCCACTGCACCCTCCGCGCCAAGATCGACATGGCCTCCAACAACATGATCATGCGCGACCCGCTGCTCTACCGCATCAAGCACGCCCACCACCACCGCACGGGCGACGACTGGTGCATCTACCCCATGTACGACTGGGCGCACGGCCAGAGCGACAGCATCGAGAACATCACGCACTCCATCTGCACCCTCGAATTTGCTCCGCACCGCGAACTCTACGATTGGTGCATCCAGCAGTTGGGCATTTTTCCTTCCCACCAGTACGAGTTTGCTCGCCGCAACGTGTCCTACGCCATCACCAGCAAGCGCAAACTCAAACTTCTGGTGGAAGAAAACCACGTGCGCGGCTGGGACGACCCACGTATGCCCACCATCAGCGGCTTCCGCCGCCGGGGTTACACGCCCGAAAGCATCCGCGAATTTTGCCACCGCATCGGCGTGGGCAAACGCGAGATGGTGGCCGATATCTCGCTGCTCGAATTCTGTATCCGCGAGGACCTCAACAAGCGCTCGCTTCGCCGCTTCGCCGTGCTGGACCCGCTCAAAGTCGTCATCACTAATTTGAGCGCAGGGCAAACCGAGTGGATGGAGAGCGAAAACAACCCCGAAGATACCGAAGCGGGCAAGCGGCCCCTGGCTTTCACCCGCGAACTCTACATTGAGCAAGACGATTTCATGGAAAACCCGCCGCCCAAATATTTTCGCCTCTCGCCGGGTGGCATGGTGCGCCTGAAGTCTGGGTTCATCATCAAATGCGAGGAGGTGGTGAAAGATGCAGCGGGCAAAATCACGCACTTAAATTGCACCTACGTCCCCGAAAGCCGCTCCGGACAAGATACCTCTGGGCTGAAAGTACAGGGCGTGATCCACTGGTTGTCAGCGGAAGATGCACAGCCCGCCGAGGTGCGAATGTATGACCGTCTGTTTCAGGTGGAAGACCCGGCGAGTGAGGAGGATTTCATGTCTACGCTCAATACTAACTCCTTGACGGTCATTGAAAATGCGCTCGTCGAACCCGCTCTGGCAGCGGCTGCTGCGGGCGAAAAATTCCAGTTTACCCGTTTGGGCTATTTTTGCGCCGACCCGGATAGCCAGCCCGGCAAGATGGTGTTCAACCGCACCGTGACGCTGAAAGATGCCTGGGCGAAGGAGGTGAAAAAGGGGTAGGGAGCAATGTGGTCAATATGAGGGAATGTGATCAATATGGTCAATCCCAATGAATCGGGGCAGGTTGTGGTGGAATGTGGTCAATGCTGAACAGAATTCACGGAGTCCAGTATCGCCCGTGCCGCCCGTTCCGATGCGCCGCCGTCTCCCAGACAGTGGCGCAATTCGTTGTAGCCCTCCCGTATTTTTTCGGCTCCCGAAGCGGTCAGGATTTCGGTCAAAGCCGCCTGCAAGTTGGCCGTATTCAGTTCATCCTGAATTAACTCCCGCACTAAAGGCCGGTCAAGGATCAAGTTGACCAGCGAGATATATTTCACCTGCACCACCCGCTTGGCAATGGCATAAGACACCGGGTTGCCCGCGTAGCACACCACCTGCGGCACCCCGAACAGCGCGGTTTCCAGCGTCGAAGTCCCCGATTTTACGAGCGCCACCTGCGCCTGTCGCAGCAGGTCATAGGTAGCATCCTGTACCCATTGCACGTTGGGGTATTTTTCCAAAAATGGCCGATAATACTCGGCGGGCAGCGAACTCGCACCAGCTACAACAAACTGAAAATCAGGAAAAAATGGCACCACCGAAAGCATCACCGGCAAAATGCGCTGCACTTCCTGACGGCGGCTGCCGGGTAGTAGAGCGATCAAGTTTGAAGTTTGAAGTTCAGAGTTTGAAGTTTGACGTTTGAAGTTTGACGTTTGACGCGGCTTCGAACTTCGAACTTCGAACTTCGAACTCAAGGCATCTAAAAGCGGATGCCCTACAAACTCTACCTCCACGCCATGTTTTTTGAAAAAATCTTGCTCAAACGGCAGGATCACCAGCATCTGGTCCACGTCGCGGCGGATGTCGTGGACGCGACTCTGGTGCCAAGCCCAGATTTGCGGCGAGATGTAGTACACCACCCGGATGCCCTGCTGTTTGGCCCAGCGGGCGATGCGCAAGTTGAAGCCTGGGTAGTCGATCAACACCAGCACGTCGGGGCGGTATTCGAGGATGTCGCGTTTGCAAAAAGCGAGGTTGCCGAGTATCGTGCGGAGGTTTTTCAGCACTTCTATGAAGCCCATGAAGGCCAGATCGCGGTAGTGTTTCACTAGTTCGCCGCCAGCGGCTTGCATCAGATCGCCGCCCCACACGCGGCATTGCACATCGGGTTGCTGCTCCCGAAGGGCTTTGATGAGGTTGGAGCCGTGCAAGTCGCCAGAGGCTTCGCCAGCAATGAGGTAGAGTTTCAAAGTGTTGTGGATGTATAGCGTTGAGGACTTGGGGCGGCCCAAAGTTTCCAAATCTTGCCCCGCTTTTTACCAAAAAAGAAAGCGGCAGCCGCTTAGTGCGGCTGCCGCTTTGGTTCGGTGATCTGGGCGTTGGTTGAGGTCAAATCCCCCAATCACCAACATCCCCCAATCCCCAATTTATTTCAACACGATCCACTGCATCTGCGAGAGGCCCGTTTTGCCTTGCAGCACTACGCGGTAGCTGCCAGAAGGCAGTTGTGTAGCGTCGAGGGGAGCCATGTGATCGCCCGAAGGCAGGTCGCCGAGGTGCAGCGACTGCACGAGCGAGCCATCCACATTGTACACCATCAGGCTCAGCGACTGTGGCTGCTCCAGTGCGAAGCGCAGTTCTGAGGTGCTGGCGGTTGGGTTGTTCACGATGGTCGCATCGGTCAGGCCGGGCACGTTGTTCACACCGCTGGTGGTAGCCACGTTGATGTTGTCCATGTACAGGTTATTGCCGAAGTCGCTGGTGCCGCGCAAGCGAACGAGTACTTCTGCTTGACCAGCAAATTGCGTGAAGTCGATTTCGTTGCTCACCCAAGCATCGTCGGTGGGCAGCCATTGAGGTTCACTGACTGGAGCAGTAGCCAATGCATCGCCAGCCTTGTCGAACACAGTAATCCAGTTGGTACCGCAGTTGATCGATACGTCAACACGGAGGCGGTCGTCTTTGTCGGTCGCGTTGTAGTACACTTTAGCGTGGTCGAACTTCATTTTTGCATTGATCACGCCAGTCAGGTCCATGCGTGGCAGGTAGAGTTCCACCGTCTTGCCACCTGGGATATTGTAGAAGTCGCAAGCGAGGGACTTGGCACTGTTGCCGTAGCCGCCGCTGGCCTGAGAAATGTATTTCCAGCCGTTGGCGCCTTCGTTTTTGATGCCGAAACCTGCGGGTGGAAAAGTTTCGCCTTCAAAGTCGTTGACCGAAGGGATAGGCTTCGTGCCATACATGGCGTGCACAAGTGCTGTGTTGGAGCCGTCCACTTGGTTGAGTTGAAGGCCAGCACTGGTGTTGACAATCTGCACTTTAATCCGGTGTGTACCACCTGTAGTAAACACAACTTCGGGCAAAGTCACGGGAGTGGTGATGTTCGAGTTCAACGTACCTGTCCACTTGTAGGGCAACCATGCGCCACCGTCCACATTGTAGAGGATGTCAGCACTGGTGATGCCGGTTGTAGCCAAGTTTTTCAGCGTGAAAGCAGGCGTGAAATTGGTCGTGCAAGCCAGCTTGGAAAGCTGTGCAGTGGAGAGTTGCACCCTGCCGAAGTTGCCGCCAGCGATCGTTGTGTTGGGTGCCGAGAGGTTCGACTGCCACACATCTTTCGAGTCATCATCTTGCAGCCAAGCCACCACACCGATGCTGTTGAGGTTGTAGTAATTGGCTGGTACCCAAGTGAAAGTGTACGTTTTTTCTTCACCAGCGGTGAAGGATGTGATCTCGCTGCCCACAGCATCGGGCAACATTTTTTTCATCACGCTGGAGAATTCTTTTTCACCGTTGCTGCCAGGAGGAGTAGCGAAAAGAAGTTCTTCCTCTGTGATGGCTACACGCAAACGGAGGTTGCCGCTGATGGCATCGTCCGATTTGACTTTCACGGTGACATTCACACCAGAAAGGTCGGCGGCGACTTCGTGCGTCACATTGATCGTGACTGGAGTGAGCGTGTTGTACGCATCATCAATTTTTTCAGCAGTGTAGGCTCCGGGTGCACCAAAGTTCACACCGTTCTCGCGGCCATTCGGAACACCAGTGACACCATAGTAAGCAACGCGAGTCGCTACTTCAGCCTTGTTGTGCTCATTCATGGGATCAAATCCGGGCCACGACACTTGATATTTCAGTGGAGTGACTTTGTCGGCATTCGCTTCCAGTGTGGCATTGAAGGGCGGGTTGTTAGTTGCGCAAGGTGGGCAAGATGCCTGCGTAAATTCTTCCACCATGACGCGACGCTGATGTGTTCCCTGTGCTGAGACAGAAACAAACATAGCAAGGGCAATAGCCCCGAAAAGTAATTTTTTCAACATGATCAAAGCAAATTTTAGTTAGTGATGTGGGGGCAAAAGTATAGAAGTGTTGGGGGTTACCCAATGTTTTAGGTAAAAATGTCTTGTGTTGGCATTGTTGGGCAAACACAACCCAGTTTAGGTTAATCGTGCCGAGATGTTTGGCCTCTGGTGGTACGTTTTCATCAGGAACTTCCCTCCCCCGTTGTTGTTTAGCCGCGTAATTTTGCCCCCTCAAATTCCCACATCACCCAATCATCAAATCCACCCACTGTAGATGATCCACTTCGAGCCGAAAGACGTTTTTCGGAAATTAGAGTTTGACAAAGTACTTGACCTGCTTGAAAAAGAGGCACTTACACCGATGGCCGCTGAAGAGTTGAGAGACATCGCGCCCAGCACAGATTTCAAAGCCATCGACCTCCAACTGCGGGAGGTGCGCGAGTTCAAACTCGCGCTCGAGAACAACGACCGCTTTCCATTGGCCGCCTTCCCCGACATTCGGCCCGCGCTGAAAATGCTCGATATAGAAGGCTACACCTTGCAGGCCGAGGCGTTCCAAGGTATTTTACGCATCTTGTTTTCGATTCGCGACATCTTCAAATTTTTCGCTGGCGGGGCTAAAAAAGAGATTTACCCCCGGCTCTACGACATCACGCGCCCGCTTTCCTACGACGAGGGGTTGATTAAAGCCATCACTACCGTCTTCGACGAAAAAGGCGACATCCGCCCGGATGCTTCGCCCGAACTGATGCGCATTCGACGCGATATACAGCAGAAAATCAGGGAGTTGGATACCCGTTTCCGGCAAGTCATACAAGACTACCGTGCCAAAGGCTGGCTCTCCGACACGCCCGAATCCTTTCGCAACGGTCGCCGTGTACTCTCCGTGCCAGCGGAGCACAAACGCAAAATCCGGGGCATCATCCACGACGAGTCGGACACCGGGCGAACGGCCTTCATCGAGCCAGACCCGGTCATCGAAATCAACAACGACATCTTCGA
>JAYSUY010000230.1:0-2072 GCA_043718855.1 Saprospiraceae bacterium
TGGAAAAAACATCGCTCCGCCTAGACAAGAGCCAAATTTACATCCTCGTCAACATTCCTCCCTAAACATGCAACGCCCGATTGCCCGTAGCCGCTAAACACGCTTCCTTGAAGGCCTCTGTGTACGTCGGGTGGGCGTGGCTCATGCGGGCTGCATCTTCCGCGCTGGCGCGGAACTCCATGAGTGCGACTGCTTCGGCGATCATGTCAGCCGCCCGAGCGCCCACGATATGTACGCCTAGAATTTCGTCAGTTTCCTTGTGCGCCAACACCTTTGCCATGCCGTCAATGTCCATGCTGGCGCGGGCGCGACCGAGTGCGCGGAAGGGGAATTTGCCGGGCTTGTATGGGATGCCTTGTTCTTTCAGTTGCTCCTCGGTGTAGCCCACCGCCGCCACTTCGGGCCATGTGTACACCACGCCAGGTATGAGTAGTGGGTTGATGTGTGGTTTCTGGCCCGCCATGGTTTCGGCTACGAACACGCCCTCCTCTTCGGCTTTGTGCGCCAACATCGCGCCTTGTATCACGTCGCCGATGGCGTAGATGCCCGGAACGGTGGTTTGCAAGTGTGCGTCTACCGGGATGCGGCCTTTTTCGTCGAGTGAAATGCCCACATTTTCCAAGCCTAAATTGTCGGTGTAGGGGCGGCGGCCAATGGCGACGAGGCAGTAGTCCACATCCCACGACAGAGTCTTGGATTCGTCGTCTCGGCTTTTCGCCACCACTTTTACCTTTGATTTTGAAGGTGTTACGTCCGTGACAGCATGGCGCAGGTGAAACTGAATGCCCAAGTTTTTCAGGCTTTTCATCAACTCGCGGCTGCAATCGGCATCCATGCCAGCGATGATGCGGTCGAGGTATTCCACCACATGGACTTGGGTGCCGAGGCGGGCGTACACGCTGCCCAACTCCAGCCCGATGACTCCGCCGCCGATGACTACCATGCTGCTTGGCACTTTCTCGATGTTGAGTGCTTCGGTGCTGGTGATGACGCGTTTTTTATCGTAATTGAACTGGGCTGGCATGATGGGCTTGGAGCCAGTGGCGATGATGGTGCGCTGGGTTTCAATGTGCGATTCGCCTCCTTCTTGGGCATCGCCCTTGATTTTCAGTCGATTGGCGGTCACGAACGAGCCATGCCCGTAGTACACATCTACCTTGTTTTTCTTCATCAGAAACTCCACGCCCTTGTTGTTGTCTTGCACCACCTCGTTTTTGCGCTGGATCATCTGGGGCATATTCACCTTCAAATCCTGGAGGCCAATGCCGTGTTTTTCGAAGGTGTGCTGGGCGTTGTGGTAATGCTCCGAAGAGTCGAGCAGGGCTTTGGAGGGGATGCAGCCCACGTTGAGGCAGGTGCCGCCCAGGGTGGGGTATTTCTCGATGAGGGCCGTTTTGAGGCCCAACTGGGCGCAGCGGATGGCCGCTACATAGCCGCCCGGGCCGGAGCCGATGACGGTGACGTCGTATTGATTCATGAGCCGGATTTTCGGTAATTTGGGTTGGGCAAAGGTAAGGGGTAGGGTGCGGGGCAAGCCCCCTACTCAACCAGCACGCCAATGTAGAAGTTGAACGTGTCCACCTCCAGGCTTTCCCTGGTAGCACCCGCCAGCGCCTGCACTTCCGCAAACCGCGTAGTGGGCACAATAAACTGGTACTCGCCGCCCTTCAGCCGCACGCGCACCGGCATGTCGAACTTGTCCACCTCACTCACCCAGCGGACCAGCGTTTTGCCGGCTTCGAAGCGGATTTCCAGCGTGGGCAGACTGCGGTGGCGCAGGTACTGGTCGAATACTTTGGTGAAGTCGCGGCCGCTTTCGCGGTTGAAGTAGTCGATAACCTGCTGGCCGGTCACGGTCTGATGGTAGAACCGGGCGGAGAGGCCGCGCAGCAGCTGCCGCCACCTGGCGTCGTCGTTGAGGATGGTGCGGAGGGTGTTCAGCAGCGCGCTGCCCTTGTCGTACATGTCGCCCGAACCTTCCTTGTTCACGCCGTAGGGCCCGATAATGGGGCCGTCGTTCGAGATGTTGCGCCGCTGGCCGTGAATGTATTCCTGGCCGGCCGGCTTGCCGA
>JAYSUY010000024.1:0-6823 GCA_043718855.1 Saprospiraceae bacterium
CTTTTTGGAGAGGGGGCCGGGGGGTGAGGCTGGCAGCCAAAACGTGAACACCGACCCCTTCCCTACCTCGCTCTCTACCGTGATGCCGCCGCCCATGAGTTCGGCCAGTTCCTTGCTCAGCGCAAGGCCGATGCCCGTGCCTTCGCCCGCCCGCGTATGCGAGCCGTCTACTTGGTAAAAACGGTCGAACACCTTGCTCAGGGAGTCGGCTGGAATGCCGATACCGGTGTCGGAGATAATAATTGAGAATTGAGAATTGAGAATTGAGGAGAGGGTGCTGGGTTCTCCATTTTCCATTCTCAATTCTACATTCACTTTCCCGCCCGCTGGCGTAAATTTCAAAGCGTTGGAAATGAGGTTGTTCAGCACCAACTCTACTTTGCCGACATCGAAGGTCAGGTTTGACCATCCCGAGTCTTTCGGGATGGTCAAATCTGCGCTTTGCAGGGTCAACTGGATGCGGCGCTTTTCTGCCAAAGGCAAAAACGACTCGAACACGTCGCGCACGGTTTGGCCCAAATCTCCGCGCCGCAGGTCGAGCACCATGCTGCCGCTTTCGAGTTTCGCCATATCGAGCAGCTGATTCACGAGGCCCAGCAGTTTGCGGCTGTTGCCTTCAGCCGACCGGATTTTCTCGGCGCGTTCGGAGTCGTTGGGGTTTTTCAAAAGTTGGCGCAATGGTTCGACGATCAAGGTGAGCGGCGTGCGAAACTCGTGGGTGACGTTGGTAAAAAAATTAGTTTTCACCTGCTCCAAAGCCTTGACGCGCTCGGTTTCTCGTTGCTCGAAGGCGAGCTGTTCGCGCTCTTTCACCCGGCGGATCTGGAACTGGTAGGCCCGCCAGCCGCCCCATGCGAGCAACAACAGGTAGCACAAATAGGCAGAATTCGAGCGGTACCATGGCGGATTGACCACGATAACGAGCGGTGACGCTTCTCGCCACGCGCTCTCGCCGTTGTTGCCCTGCACCCGGAGTTCGTAGCGCCCCGGCGCGAGGTGGCTGAAATGCGCAAAGCGGAGATTGCTCGTTTCCACCCAAGTCGGGTCAAGACCGACGAGGCGATAGCGATAACGATTTTTGGAAGGGTCGGTGAAGTCGAGGGCGGCGAATTCGATGGAAATGTTGTTTTGGTCGTGGCCGAGTTCGAGTTTGGAAAGTTGTTCGGCGGGCGCGGGCAGATTGCTTTTTTGGTGGTTGATTTCGATGCCGACGATGAAAACGGGCGGCGGCACAGTGTCCATTCGCAGTTTTTCGGGAAAAAAATGGTTTAGGCCGTTGATTCCGCCGAAGAGCAGTTCGCCGTTGTCGGCTTTGGAAAATGCTTGGGTGTTGAATTCGTTGTCCTGCAAGCCCGTTGCGGCAGTGAAGTTGGTGATGGCAATCGCCCCCTCTCCTTTTTTGGAGAGGAGGCCGGGGGGTGAGGCCACGATTTTGGCCAAGCCCCGGTTGGTGCTGCACCAAAGTTCGGTCGCGCCAGAAGGCGGGGGGTTGGCGGAGAGGATGCCGTAAACGACGTTGTTGGGCAGCCCGTCGTCGGTCGTGATGTGCTGGCATTGGCCGCTGCGCAAATCGAGGCGGTTGATTCCGCCGCCTTTTGTGCCAATCCAGAGCACACCGCCGGGGTCGTTCGGGTCGAGCAACAGGCAGGCGATGGAGTTGTTGTTCAGCCCTTCGCGCTTGTTCGGGTCGGCCTTAATCAATTGAAAATCAAACCCGAGGCTATCGGGGTGCCCCTTTGGCGTACATTTTACCAGCCCCAATTGTGTGCCCATCCAAAAGGTGCCGTTGCCGTCTTCCACCAGCGAAAGGACGCGCACGGTACCGGCATTGTCCCCGAATATCTGCCCGAAATCAAAATAGTCAAACTGCCCGGTGCTGGGGTCAAATCGGGCAAGTTGGCAGCTGCCCGTCGCCACCCAAAGCAGCCCGTTGGCTGTGCGCAACAGCGGAGAGCTGAGATAGAGCATTGCCTTGAGGGTAAAATCCTGCATGAAATGCCCCGCGCTATCGTAGTGACGGAGCGAGCCGCTGGGGCCCATTTTCGGGCTGGTACACAGCAACCACGTCGTGCCGGAAGGCTCCAACGCGAGGCCGATGTGCTGGTATGGAGCGTCGGGGAAAGCCGTGCGCTCCCCCATTTTGCCGGTTTCGGGGTCGTAGGGAAAAATGTTGGTGATGGCCTTCCTTGCTTTGACATAGTACCTGCCGAGCGGGTCGCGCCAGACCCCGGAGACGCTCACCCCGGCGGCCCCGGCGTGAAAAAGGTCTTTGGCCGGGTTGATTTTTCGCAGCCCGTAGCCCACCGTGCCTGCCCAAATGTTGCCGTTTTTGTCGGTCAATTCGCTGGTGGCGTTGGCATCGAAGGTGAAATCGGGTTTTAAAAAATCGAGGTCTTCGCCGGGTTCGATGTCCCACAGTTGTTTGTTTATGGCCACCCAAACGTGCCCTTTGATGCCAGGGTAAAACGAGCACCATTGGAAATTTAAATTTTTAGGGAAAGAGAAAACGGTCGCTTCGCCGTTTCGGATGCGCCGGAGTTCGGCTTGGTTGCCGACCCAAAGGTCGCCCCCAAAAGCCTCGTCGCCCTGTACGGCTTTGTTGAGGTACGCTGGCAGCAGTTTCTCGTTGACCGGTCGGTACTCGCCGTTTTGAGGGTCGAAAATGAATTGGCCGTGCAGGTGGGTGGCCAAAAATTGGCCGTTTTTTAGGAGGCAAAAATTGTGCAACGTGGCTGTTTCGTCCCCGCTGGTTCCGGCAAACTGGAAGGATTTGGTTTGTGCCAAGTGTTCCAAGTCCGGTTCGTCGGGCACCTTGTTTTTCCAGGTGTCGGGGATGCGGATGCGCATCAAACCTGCACCGCGTTTCAAGGCCCAGATTGTCCCGTCGGGCGATTCCAAAATCTTGTTGACACCCGGGCCTACGTCGGCATTGTTGCCCTGTAAGTTCATATAGAAGTGGTGGAAACGCCCCGTGCGCGGCTCGAACAAATCCAGCCCCTTTGCCTCGGTTCCGACCCAAAGCCAGCCCCGCGAGTCCTCGAACAGGGCGGTCACGATGTTGTCCGCCAACGAAAACGGATCGAAGGGGTCGTTGGAAAAGACCTTAAAATTATAGCCGTCATAGCGGTTCAGCCCATCCTTCGTGGCCACCCAAAGGAAGCCGTCGCGGGTTTGGCAGAGGTCGAAGATCATGCCTTGCGAAAGGCCCTGCTCAATGGTGATCTTTTCAAAAGCGGGTTTTTGGGCAAAGCCCGTGCAGGGCAGCGCGAGCCACAGGAGCAGGGCGGGAAGAAGGCGGCGGCGAAAAGAAGACAGCAGCATGAGCGGAGAACCGAGGACGCAAAAACGCCTGCAAAAGTCGTCTTTCCCCTGCAAAAAAACCGCCCGGCGTTGTTGCAACACCGAGCGGCAGTAAAACTATCTTCTTCTATTTTGTAAATCAATGCCTCTTATCGGGCCAAGTGTACCAGCCCGCTCACCAATTCGTCGCCCGCCGTCAGGCGATACACGTACAGACCGGATAGGGCCGCTTGGCCCCCCCCGTCTGTGCCGTTCCAGCGCACGGAGTATATGCCCGCACCTTTTTTGCCTTCGGCAAAACCCGCTACGCGCCGACCGTTCAGGTCGAAAATATCGAGCGACACCGTAGCCGCCTGCTTCAACTCGTACTCGATGGTCACCTGCTCGGCGAAGGGGTTGGGGTAGGCTTTCACCGAAGCCGAAGCCACCACCGATTCGTGTGCCGCACTCGTCAGGTCATATTTCAGCACTTGGCCGAACACCAAATCCGTGACGTACATACCGCCTTTTCCATCAAAAATGAAACTGGGCGCCAAGCCGCCGATGCCGCGCGCGATGGTGTCGCGCTGGCCGTTGGGCCGCAGTTTGATGACCGCCGCTGTGCCGAGTTTGAAGTTGAACGTGGTGTCCACCATGCCGAACACGCCGAACTGCAACACGCAGAGGTTGCCGTCTTTGGGGTCAAAATTCATGTCCGTCAGGCAAGTGAAGCCCTCGGCATGGACGCTGGTGTTGCCCTTCGAGTCGAGGTTATAGACTTTCGCTGCGCCGGGCACAAAGGGGAAGCCGGTGAGTTGGCAGACGTAGAAAGTGCTGTCGGGTTTGAGCAGCACCTTCGTCGGCACAGGGTCTACCATCGGCGGGCCGAAGGGGAAGGGATTGGGCGTGCGGTCGAAGGTTTTTACGGTGCTGATCGCGCCCGTGATTTTGTCCCATTTAAAAATGGAGTTGGCACCCGCGTCAGCGAGGTAAATGTTTCCGAAGGGATCCCAAGCGGCGTGGAACGGGTCGGACTGCACGAAGCCCTGTGCGTGTGCATACGCACCGAAGCGGATGGTCTGCTCCACATTGGCGAGCGTAAGTGGCTTGCCTGCGGTGAAGTCGGCTTTGTTCACCACCAGCAGGGCCTCGCCCGCTGTCGGGTGAGTGGCTTCGCCCACCACGATCAGTATCCGGTTGTTGGGCATCTGGTAGGTGCGAAATGAGCCAGCCACTTCGCCAGCCGCTTGGTTGTAAGTGCTGGGCAGCCCGGTCATAAACAGGGTTTTGTTACCCGCCGGGTCCACTCGGGTGATCTGGCCGTCGTCGTTGCCCGTGCCGTGTTCTGTGATGTAGAGGTTGCCCTGTGCATCGATGTCCACACCGATCACACCCTTGTCGAAGCCCTGAGCCACGATTTTGGGAGCGTTCTGTGCTGACAAGTTGGAGAGCGTTGCCACGAAGGCGATTGCAAGAAAAAGCAGTTGTTTCATTAAAAAAAGTATTGAAAAGTGAAGGTTTTGTTCTCACGTCGCCAGCCTCAGCCTTGTCAGGCCTAGTGTGCAGTGTTTGTTTTTTGTTAAAAAGCCCTTTGAACAAGGCGAGGCGTGACGGGCGTGACTATCGTGATAAGATGGTCTGTGTTTCTACAAAAATCCCATCCACATTCACCGTCAGCCAGTAGGCTCCGGCAGCGAGTCCGGCGGTGGGCAGGGTGAAACCGGTTATGCCTGCGGGTTGCTGCCCCAAGTCTGAGCGGCGCACGATGCGGCCCTGCGCGTCTTGCAGCGTGGCGCGGAGTTGGCCTGCGCGGGGCAGTTGGAGGCGCACATTCCAGTGGTCGCTGGCTGGGTTGGGCGATACGGCAAGCGCGAGGTCGAAGCGACCGTCCAGCGGCCTTTCGGGCACTGCGCTTGCCGTCTTTTTTTCTAAAAAAACTTGCACGAGGCGGGGACTGGCCGACGTGATGCCGATGGTATTGGCCACGAAGGGGTTGCGCTGGTTTTCAGGCGTGACGATGCCACCCACGATGTAACCCAGCAAGGTTTTCCCGAAGGGCAGTAGGTCGTAGTCCACCATGCCGTTGGGCATAGTGGGCAGCCCATCGGCCAGCATGAACTCTGCGCTGGTGCCTGTGTAGAACGGCAACTCGGCATCGAACGCGACTTCCTGATAGGAGCCGTCGGCCAGACGGCTGACCCGGCTGACGGTGCGCACGAAGGGCAGGCGGTTGTCCTTGATGAGGCTGTCGTTCTCATTGAGCCAGTAGTTGCTAATGCCGCCGAAAAACAGGGTGTGCGTCTCATTGGCCGCCTGTGCCCAGAGTTGCGTTTTGGCGCAGTGGTAGTTGGCCAAAAACTGGCTGAAGCCGTTGACGGGTGCATGACCGGAGGGCCGTATTTCCACCATGTTCAGGAATGGCGCTAGGGCCAAGCCCGGCTGAAAAACGCCCGAAAAGGCGGTGAAGCCTTGTTCGCCGTTTGCAAAAACCTGCGGGGTGAGGTTGTAGTCGCGGCGGTGGAGGTTGAGTTCGTCTACCACCTTGCTCTGGTGCGCCACGCGCACACCACCCTCACCTGGGGCGAGGGTAAATTTTCGGATAGAATTGCTGTAAAACTGGGTTGGGTTGGCCGAGTTGGCGGAGTACACCCCATCGAAGCGGTGGCCGCCGACGAGGTAGAACGTGTCGGCCAACTGCTGCAACTGCCCGCCAGTGACGGCAAAAAACGTGTCGCGCACTTGCTGGAAATGCGGCAGCAAGGTCCCGTTGCCGCTCGTCACCGCGTCCATGAGCGCAGGCACGTCCACCAGTGTGAGGTAGGGATAGGTGATGTGGTTTTGTGCCACCTCGCTGCGCCCGTAGCCGCCCACAAACAGCAGCGTTTCGCCTTGCTGGAAAAACTCCATGTTGGTGCTGCGGAGTTGCTCCTGCAAAGTGTCGGGTAGTTCGCTCAGGCCGCGCTGCCACACTTGTTTGGATTCGGGCGCAACGACATAAATCTGCTGGTTGGCCGAAGGCGTGGCGAAGGCGTTGAACTTCTGGTGCATCCCGTCGCGGCGACCTCCGATCAGCAGCCATTTGCCTGCATGGGTTGCAGCGGCGAAGGAGTGGAGACCCGGCAGACCGGGCATCGTGACCGTATCTAACTGGAGGTCGAAGTTGCTTGGGCTTTGTGCCGCCAGGGGCAGGGCAAGGCCCAAAAAGAACAGGAGGAAATAGAAGATAGATTTCATAACACGCTTGCTGTCAGTGCTGATGACTGGTGCAAAAGTGTGGTCGGGCGGGAGTGGGCGGGGTATCCTGTCGTTACATTTTGGTATCCTGAGGTTACATTTTGGGCTGAGGTGGACTGTGGTTACATGGAGGTGTCCTGTGGTTACATGGTCCGGCTCGACATCACCTCAAATCTTGCTCTCAACATCTTCGAAAAGCATTTTTCATGGACAAACATGAGTCGTCTCGAATTTTTTAAGGGTAAGTGTTCAATAAACCTTGTCATGTCGCAGCGCAGCGGAGACATCTGCACAAGCCGGGCTTCTTGGA
>JAYSUY010000231.1:0-5622 GCA_043718855.1 Saprospiraceae bacterium
GCTTTTTCAAAATGTCTTCGTAGTTCATCAATTCTTTGTTTTTCTCCCCGCACATGCAGGAGCGTCAATTTAAATACTTTTTCCTCATAAGGTCTAATAGGTAAAATTTGGATGCCGTTATCGAGGAGATCGGCTACAAACTTATCGAGCGAGGCACCGATTTCCAACTTGCCGAGTCCTATTTTGATGGACATTTCCCAGAGGGTCGCCATGCTTGCAAAGCATTCATTGTCCTGCGATTCGATGGTATCACGAGCAGGGCTGCTGAGATTTGGCGCGTTTTGATAGAACCAAATCAGGGTGTGTGTATCCACAATCAGTTTCATGGCATATACTCGCGGAAGATTTCGAGCGGCGCGTCAAAATCTGGGCGCATCACGACTTTGTATTTGCCGAAGCCGGCTTTGGGCGTTTTCCTCCCGTTGACTGGTTTTTTCTTGGTGCCAGCAGCCTTCGATTTTTTTAAAAAAAGGATGAAATCCAGCACCTGTGCCTGCAAGTTGGCGGGAAGCGTGTTGAATTCGCGGAGCAAGATGTCAGCAGCCATAAGCATTGAAATTATGCGTGCAAAAGTACAAAAACGGGCTGGCGTTACTTGGCCATGTGAAAAATGAAAACGGCAAGCAGGGTGCCAAGGTTGAGGTTCAAAGGTTTTTTTTATGCTAATTTTGGTCACTTTCGCAGGTGAGCGTACTCACTCCATCAGGTAACTCATCAGCACTTCGTCCTCGAAACGCCCTTCGCTTTTCAGGTGCGTGTATCGGCGCAGCACACCTTCTTTTTGGAACCCCATTTTTTCGTAAAGATGGATGGCTCGGTCGTTGGTGGTGGCTGTGCTCAGTTCGATGCGCAGGAACCCCGACTGTTGGGCCAGTGCGATGACTTCCAACATCATTTTTTCACCCAAACCCTGACCTGCAAAACCGGGGTGCATGGCTACGCCGCCGAGGTAGGCGATGTGGTCGCAGCGGTGCGTGAGCGGCACTAACTTGCACATCCCTGCTTTTTGGCTGTCGTACTCGAAGACGTACAGCACCCTTTTTTCGAGCAAGTCATCGAAAATAGGCTGAAAATCAGCAGTATCCATTGGCTCGTAGAGCAGGAAGGGATTGATGTCGGGGTGGAAGTAGAGTCCATAGATGAACTCAACGTCGGAGGGTGTGGCGTGGCGAATCATCGTTTTCGGAACTGCAAGTAGGTGCTCGTAGTTGCAAAACTGACTTGAAAAAGTACAGGAGAGCGGGATAGATTGAGTTAAAAATGGAGGTCAGGCAACGACGACAGGCTGTGTTACGGGTGGCACCTCAAACACCCGTTTTTGCTGGTTTTTGGGGAACATCTCCATCAGTTCTGCTGCCAGCGTCTGCCGCTCAGGGAAGCCCGCTACTAAAGCCCGCACAATGTCCAGCACCAATTCCGCCTCGCCCCGACGGAGTAGGCTGTGCAGTTGGAGGCGCACCTGTGCAGAGGCTGGTGGGCCAAAGTGTTCGCCCAAATAAGCCGTGAGGTGGCTCAGGTACCGGTCGTATACATTGGCTTTGTTCCAATCAATCAGCAGCCCCTCGTGGCGCTGGTAGAGGGCGAAGTCGTCAGACTCGGCCAGCAGCGCAGCGAGGTTTTCGGCATCGCCCTCGGTAGCCAGTATGGCCGCCAGTTTGGAGCGTTCGCCCGCCTCGCGAAGTTCAGCCACGAGTTGGCGGAGTTCAGCGGGCCAGTCGGCTTGCAGCAAATCCTTGAGTTTGTGGAAAGTATCGAGGCTACCGCCCTGTCGGAACCGCTGGCGCAGCAGATCAATCTGCCGCTCGTGGTCGCCCGATTTTTCAGCGATGAACAGCAGCACATCCTCGATCTCGCGGCGGTGTTGGGGGGTGAGGAGTGAGGAGTGAGGAGTTAGAGGTGAGGATGGTTTCAAAAAATGCTCGCCCGCCGCGCTCACGGCTGCCCAGTGGTTGAGGTAGTACAGTTGTAGGATCGTGTCGCGGATGGTCTGCGGTTGAGTAGTGTAATCTTCGAGTACGCGCACGGCTGCGTATGGCATTTTGCGCACAGCGAGTGCTGCTAAAAAAAGGTGGAGTACGAAAGCCGGTGCGGGGTGAGGGGTGCGGTCGAACAGTTCGTTGATGCGTTGGAATCGGGCCTCATCACTGGCCGAATGGCTCAAAAACTGTACAGCCTCGCGGAGCAGTTCGGGGGGCAGCAAATCTTTTTCACCGAGGCTGAACACCAGTTCCCAAGCGGCATCTCGGAGCTCAGGCGAGGGCAGGTTGCCCGGAATGGAGTTCTGGGAAGTCGCTTCGCTTGTAAGCGAGGTACTCGTTTCGGCGTTTTGGGTAACTTGGCCCAATTCGATAATTTTATGAAACGCTGTTTGGATGTTTCCCAGCACAGCAGTCCGCCGAGTATCGTCCAGTTTTTGAAGTATGGGATTGGTTTTCAGCAAGATAGCCGAAGCAATCTGGTAGGTGCTGCGGTGGTGGTGCTGAGCTGCCGCGTCCGTCATTTGCATTTCGAGGTCGTCCAGCGTCTTGCGCAACCGGCGGAAATCGGGTTCCCGAAGCAGTTTGGTATCTGTGTTTTTGGCCCCGCTCGCCGAAGCCTTGGCGGAGGAGGGCATTGCTGATTCGAGTACCAGCGCGTAAGGGTTTTCGGTCTCGGTAACGGTGCCAGCGAAGTAGGTTTTCAGTGCCAGTGCAAAATCGCGGTCGCGGCGGGCGTACTCGCGCACGAACTCTTGGAGGTCTTCGGGCAGCACATTTTCCAGTGCATCGCGCACCGTAAGGCGCGAAGGCTCGGCCAGTGCGGCGGCGGCGGCGGCATCGCGGCGGGCTTGGCGATCCAAGCTGCGTTGGTCGAGGAATTGCCGCACTTTCGCCAGCGAAGCCGCCACATGGGGACACATCAGGCGGCGACCTTCTGTGAAGCATTCGCAGGTGAAAGCCTTGATTTTGTTGGGCGTGATGATCACCTCCGTCTCGTAACTCGCCTCACCGTCGGCCACCCGGCCTACCCAAAAATGTGTCTCCACCTCGCGCAGCGACTTTACGCCCCCGGCCTGTACCAGATCGTCGGCAGCCAGCCAGGTGGTTGCGCTGATGTTGTGCTCAAAATCTTTGAGAGAAAGCGTTTTTGTCATGGTGGTCATTAGTCATTATTGTCACTCGCCATTGGGCCATGAGCCATTGAGGGCATTCGCTATTTCGCCATTGGGGAGCGCGATTTCCCGAAAGAAAAGGGTTTTCGAGAAGTTTGATGAAAGGCAAACCTCAAAAGTACACTGCATGGGCGACTTCGAGCCATGAGTTTGTCCACTGCCCGAATAATGACCCCAATGACGCATAACGGCAATGACGAATGACCCCAATGACGAAATGACGGCAATGACGAAACAGCAATGACGAACGCATTACCTTCGCCCCATGCGAAATCTTTACCTCGTCCGCCACGCTAAATCCAGTTGGGACACCCCCGGTTTGCGCGATTTCAGTCGCCCGCTCAACGATCGCGGTCTGCACGAAGCACCCCAGATGGCTAAATTGCTGGTCAAACAAGGCGTGCAGCCCGATTTGATTGTCAGCAGCCCGGCCAAACGTGCCATTACCACCGCCCTGTTTTTTGCCGATGCCTTCGGAGTGCCTGAAGAAGCCGTGCAGCGCGACCCCGACATCTATGAGGCCGATGTGCGCGATATCCTGCGCATCGTGAGTGCTTTGCCCGACGCTGCCCAGACGGTGCTGCTTTTTGGGCACAACAATACACTGACCGATGTCGCTAACCTATTTACCGAGGATTTCATCGAAAATGTACCCACTTGCGGCATTGTCCGCATCGAGTCGAGTGCTGCCACTTGGCGCGAGTTCTACGAGGGCAATAGCGAAGTGAAAACCTGTTTTTTCCCTAAGGAGGTGCTATGAAAAAGTTTCGGGTTTCGGGTTTCGGGTTTTGCCCCTTGCCTTTTGCTATTTGCCTTTTCCTCTTTGCCGCCTGTGGGCAGGGTCAAGAAAAACCCAGTATTCCCGATGAAAAGATGGCCCGCATCATGGCCGACCTCAGCATCGCAGAGGCCGCCACTACTGGCTTGACGGGCTACCCGAAAGACAGCCTGATGCAAGCCTATTTTCGGCAAACCCTTGAATTGCATAGTGTTACCCTCGAAGACTACGAAAAAAATCTGCGGCTTTATGCCGACGATTTGCCGCGTATGCAGCAGGTGACCAAACAGACCGAGGCCCTGCTGGGGGCCAGCAAGTGAACTTTAAACTTCGATTTTAAAAATGCTCCTCCGCAACGCTCGCCTCGTCAACCGGGGCCGTATCATCGAAACCGACCTGCTCATCCGTCAGGGTCGCGTCGCCAAAATCGCTCCCAGCATCAGCGAACGCGCTGATATCGAGATAGATGTGCGCGGCCACCATGTGCTGCCTGGCATCATCGACGATCAGGTACACTTCCGCGAACCCGGCCTAACCCACAAGGCCAACATCGCCAGCGAAAGCCGCGCTGCCGTAGCGGGCGGTACCACCTCGTTCATGGAAATGCCCAACGTGAACCCGCCCACCGTGACACAGGCACTTTTGGAGGCAAAATACCAGATCGCGGCCCGCACTTCGCTGGCCAACTACTCTTTTTACATGGGGGCCACCAACGACAACCTGAAGGAAGTGCTGCGCACGGATCCTCGAACCGTTTGTGGCGTCAAGATTTTTATGGGCAGCAGCACGGGCAATATGCTGGTGGATAATCCCACCGCGCTGGAGCGCATCTTCGCCCAGTCGCCCATGCTCATCGCTACCCACTGCGAAGACGAAGCCACTGTACGTCAGAACTTTGCGCGTTTTCAGCGCATCTACGGCGACGGCCTGAGCGCCCATCATCATCCGCTCATCCGCAACGTCCGCGCCTGCATCCTGTCGTCCGCGATGGCAGTAGATTTGGCGAAAAAACACGGCACCCGCCTACACGTGCTGCATATCAGCACGAAAGACGAACTGGCCCTGTTTGACAGCGATTTACCGCTGGAGCAGAAAAAAATCACCGCCGAAGTCTGTGTCCATCACCTGCATTTTTCTGCCGACGACTACGACACGCTCGGCAACCAGATCAAGTGCAACCCGGCCATCAAGGGCAAGCAGCACCGTGCCGCCCTGTTGCCTGCTTTGCTGAAAAATCGCCTCGATGTGATCGCCACCGACCACGCGCCACATACTTGGGCCGAAAAATCACAGCCCTACGCCACCGCGCCAGCGGGCTTGCCGCTGGTGCAGCACTCACTCAACTTGATGCTCGAATTCTACCAGCAGAAAAAAATCACCCTCGAACGCATCGTGGAGAAAATGTGCCACGCTCCGGCCATCGCGTTCCGGGTGAAAGATCGGGGCTTCTTGGACGAAGGCTGCTGGGCTGACCTCAGCATCGTGGACCTCGACCACGAGTGGACGGTGCAGCCCGACAACATCCTGTACCACTGCGGTTGGTCGCCGCTCACGGGCCACACCTTCCGAGGCAAGGTGCTCAGCACCGTCGTCAGCGGCCACTTGGCGTGGCACGAAGGGCGTTTTTTTGAAGAAAAAATGGGAGAGCGGCTGAGTTTTTATTGAGAGCGTTTGGCGGACTTTCCAGTCCGCC
>JAYSUY010000232.1:0-2062 GCA_043718855.1 Saprospiraceae bacterium
CGTCCCATTATTGTCGCGGGCCCAACCTCACGACAGCCGCCGCTTATAGTCGGTGTAGCCAAAACGCCGCACCACATCCAACCTTCCGTCGGGCCGCCAGATGGCGATGTTGGGGTGCGTCACGCCGTTGAAAGTGCTGGTTTTCACCATCGTGTAGTGCATCATGTCCTCAAAAACCACCCGCTGGCCCACCTTCAGGGGTTGGTCAAAACCGTACTCCTCCATGAAGTCGCCGCTCAGACAACTCACCCCGCCGAGGCGGTACCGATGCTTGCTGCCCGCAGCCTCCTCATTGGCCCCCCGGATGTGGGGCCGGTATGGCATCTCCAACGTATCGGGCATGTGAGCCGTGAACGACACATCCAAAATGGCGGTCTTCACACCCTTGTTATTCACAATATCCAGCACCGTACTCACGAGTACACCCGCGTCCCACGCGAATGCGCTGCCCGGCTCAAGAATGACTTGCAGGTGGGGCCAGCGGCTGCGAAAAGATTTCAGGACACTGATCAGGTGCTCCACATCGTAGCCTTCGCGGGTCATCAGGTGGCCACCGCCGAAGTTCACCCATTTCAGACCGGGCAAAAACACACCAAACTGACGTTCAAAGTGTTGGAGTGTCGTTTCAAGGTCGTGGCTCGTGCTTTCGCAGAGCGTGTGGAAGTGCAGCCCTTCGATGCCTTCGGGGAGTTTTCCCTTAAAATTTTCCAGTGGCTCGCCCAAGCGGGAGCCGGGCGACGCGGGGTTGTAGAGCGCGGTGCCGACGGGCGACCAGCCCGGATTGACGCGTATGCCGGGACTGATCGGCTCGGTGTGGGCCTCCAATTTTTTCCGAAAACGGCGGTACTGCGCCTGCGAGTTGAAAGTGATGTGGCTGGAGTAGCCCATGATTTTGCCAAACTCGCGGGGCAGGTAGGCGACGCCGTAGGTGTGGGCTTTGGCCTTCATTTCCTCAAAACAAAGCCGTGCTTCGTGGAGCGATGAAGCGGTGGCACCGCCCACATACTCGCGCACCACCGGGAATGCGCTCCACATGGCGAAGCCCTTGAATGCGAGGATGATCTGCACGCCGGCTTCGCGCTGTACACGGGCGATGAGTTCTAAGTTGTGCCGCAAGCGGCTTTCGTCGAGGACGAAACTGGGGGATGGTATTTTTTTGAAATCCATTTTTTTGAGAAATGTGGTCAATGTGGGGAATGTGGTCAATGTTATGTTGTCTCGCAGAAGCATAAAGCATTCATAATTAAAACTTTGCGCCTTTGCGCCTTTGCGAGATATCTGTGTCGCGGTACTTAGGTTACGTTTTTGGCATTCAAATCCAAGTCGGCCCAGAAGCCCAAATCCTTGTTTTTTAGTTGCTTGGTCCAGAAAGCGATCTGTCCTGTATGGTACGAGTAATGCTCCGTGACGTGTACCACGATGCCGATGCCGCTGAGTTGGAAACCCTGCACGGACCGCATCCGGAGCAGTTCGGCTTCGGTGGCTTGGGCCATTACGCGAGCGGCTTCGGAGGTGGTCGCTTCGAGTTTTTCCCAGAGTTGTTGCTTCGTGAGGCCGCCCGTGGCTGCAAACTCGGCATCGCGGGCGCGGTGGTCGGGCTGGTGGCCCAGCGAGGAGAGCACATACTGCGTGATGTTGCCACAGAGGTGCAGCACCAAGTTGCCCACACTGTTGGATGCGCCGTTGGGACGTTGCCACACCTCATCCTCGCTCAATTCATTGATACACTGCTGTATGCGAGGTGTATTGGCTTCAAAATAGGCGACTGATTGGGTCTTGAATTCTTCAAAAAAAGGAGTCATACGGGTATCGAATGTCCAGAGAAGAGGGTGCAATATTTGAGGTAAAGCGGTAGGTAAAGAGGCTTTTGAGCGGGCAAAGAACGGGAGCGGTTGCGGATTAACAATAAAAATTTCCCCTCCCCGCACTCAAAACTCATTCTCACTTGCCACCTTTGCTGCTCATATTTCTTTCACCAAACTCACTTACTGTGGCCTATGCGTACACCTGTTACAATCAAAATTCAGGACGGCACCATCCGCATTTCTAACGACTAAGCGGT
>JAYSUY010000233.1:0-2061 GCA_043718855.1 Saprospiraceae bacterium
TCGAACCTCCACTTTTTCCAAACCAGCAACCAGCAACCGACAACTAAAATATGTTCACCAACGTCCAATCCGCCCTCCAACAAGAAATCAACGGCATCCGCGAAGCGGGGCTGTACAAAGAAGAGCGCGTCATCACCACCCCGCAGGGGCCAGTGATCAGCACCACCGTCCTGCCCGAGGTGCTGAATTTCTGTGCCAACAACTACCTCGGCCTCAGCAGCCACCCGGCGGTAACGGAGGCAGCCATCGAAGCCATCCGAACGCACGGCTACGGCCTCTCGTCGGTGCGTTTCATCTGTGGTACTCAGGACATCCACAAGGAACTCGAACACCGCCTCTCCGACTTCCTCGGCATAGAAGACACCATCCTGTACGCCGCTGCTTTCGATGCCAACGGCGGCCTCTTCGAGCCGCTGCTCGGCGAGGAAGACGCGATCATCAGCGACGAACTCAACCACGCCAGCATCATCGACGGCATTCGGCTGTGCAAGGCTAAACGCTTGAGATACAAGCACAACGACATGGCTTCGCTGGAAGAATGTCTCCAACAAGCCGCTGGATCGCGCCGCAAATTGATCTTCACCGACGGCGCATTTTCTATGGACGGCACCATCGCGCAGTTGGACAAAATCTGCGACCTCGCCGACCGCTACGAGGCAATGGTGGGCATTGACGAGTGCCATGCCACCGGTTTTTTGGGAAAAACCGGGCGCGGCACCCACGAATATCGCGGCGTGATGGACCGTGTGGACATCATCACTGGCACCCTCGGTAAGGCCCTCGGTGGCGCGTCTGGCGGCTTCACTTCGGCCAAAAAAGAAATCGTGGAATTGCTTCGTCAGCGGTCGCGGCCCTATTTGTTTTCTAATACCGTTGCCCCGTCCATCGTTGGCGCGAGCATCGCGGTGATGGACCTGCTGAGCGGCTCTACTGCGCTGCGCGACAAGTTGGAGCGCAACACGCAGTGGTTCCGCAAGGCCATGACCGAGGCGGGCTTCGACATCATCCCCGGCGATCACCCCATCACGCCCATCATGCTGTACGATGCCAAACTGGCCCAGGAATTTGCCCGTGCGCTGCTCAGTGAGGGCATCTACGTCATCGGATTTTTCTTCCCCGTAGTCGCGCAAGGCAAGGCCCGCATTCGGGTGCAGATCAGCGCAGCGCACGAGCAGGAGCATTTGGAAAAAGCGGTGGTGGCCTTCAAGAAGGTGGGTAAAGCACTGGGCGTGATTCAATAATCTGCAAATTTTTAGATCATAAGGTGGAAGTTTTGAGTTGTAATCGGCCCGCAAAATACCGTTTGGGTCAAACATCCTTCCGTTGGTCTATTCTGTCGCCACTCCTCCACAAGCGAAGCGGTATGTTCGAGCGATCTAAATCGCATTTATTTAATCCTTAAACGCCGACCTCGGGAATTCCGATTATTGACTGCTCATGAATTGTATCATCGTCGAAGACGAACCCCTTGCCGCTGAACTCATCGCCGACTACATCAGTCAGGTTTCGTTCCTGACCCTGACGCATACCTGCCACGATGCGCTGCACGCGCTCGACGTGGTGCGCAACCATCAGGTGGACGTGATTTTTCTGGATGTGCAGATGCCCAAACTCAGCGGCATGGATTTCCTGAAAATCCTGCACAAGCAGCCCAAAGTCATCATCACATCGGCTCACCCAGAGTTCGCGCTGGAGGGCTTTGATCTGCGGGTGACGGACTACCTGCTCAAGCCCGTTGAATTCAGCCGGTTCTCGCGAGCCGTACAGAAACTACTCAGCCCGCAGGTGCGCATGGCTGAGGCACAGGCCCGCCCGGTGCGGCCCTACTATTTTTTCACGGTCAACAAGCGTTCGGTAAAAATCTACCTCGATGAAATCCTCTTCATCGAGAGCCTGAAAGACTCGGTGACCATCCACACACCCACCAAATCGTACAACACCCACTACCAACTCGGTGAGTTGGAGGAACTGATGCGGTCAGACAATTTTCTGCGCATCCACCGCTCCTTCCTCGTGGCGGTGGACAAAATCGAATCGTTCTCCGCTGCCGAGGTGGAGATT
>JAYSUY010000234.1:0-5595 GCA_043718855.1 Saprospiraceae bacterium
GCCAGGGCGAATCCATCGAAATCGGCGGTGCCAACTACACCCAGAATGTGATGATCATGCTCAGCGTACCCGCCCCCGGCGGCGGCTGCGACAGCCTCATCCTGTACGACGTGAAATTTAAGCCGCTGCCCCAACTGAACGACACGCTCACGGCTTGTACCAACGACACCATCGTTTTTGGGGGCAATGTCTACACCGCCGACACCACGCTCGTGGATACGCTGCCCGCCACTTCTCCGGCCTGCGATACGCTGCTGCGCACCCACCTGATTTTCACCCCGCTCAACACCCTGCACGACACGCTCACGGCTTGTGCCAACGACACCATCGTTTTCGGGGGAAATGCCTACACAGCCGATACTGTGCTCACCAGCACGCTGCCCGCACCTGCACCCGCTTGCGATACACTGCTGCTTACTCACCTGATTTTCAACTTCTTAGTTCCGCAGCACGACACGCTCACGGCCTGCGCCAACGACACCATTTTTGTGGGTGGAAAAATTTACACCACCGACACGACGCTCGTCGACACGCTGCCCGCCACCGTTGGGTGCGACACCGTACTCACTCGACACTTGGTGTTCACGCCGCTCAACACCCGCACCGACACGCTCACGGCCTGCGCCAACGACACCATTTTTATTGGGGGAAAAGCCTACACCGCGCCCACCATGCTCGTGGATACGCTGGCTGCAACCACCGGATGCGACACCATCCGCACCCGGCACTTGGTGTTCACGCCGCTCAACGCCATCGTTGATACCACGCTCGCTTGCGCTGGCGACACCATCTTTTTGGGAAGCATAGCATTCACTCAGGATACCACCGTGCTGCTCGACACCATACCTGCCATCGGTGTTGGCTGCGACACCATCTTGGCCGCTCAACTCATCTTCCGCCCCTGGCCCATTCAGGCAGACACACTCTCGGCTTGCGAAGGCGACAGCATCATTTTTGGCGGAAAAATTTACCTCAGCGACACCACACTGACGGTGGATACGCTGCCCGGTACAGCGGTCAACTCCTGCGACACCCTTGTGCGCAAAGTATTGATTTTTAACCCACTACCGCTCCTCGCTGATACGATGACGGCCTGCGCTGGCGACACCATCACGTTCCAGGGCGTAGCGTATTTGACCGATACTACCCTCACGCTGCCGACCTTGCCGAATACCAGCGGGGGCTGCGACACACTGGTCTCGAAGACCCTGATTTTCTTCCCGATACCCGCGTTCAGCGACTCGCTGCAACTCTGTGCGGGCGATACGGTGACCATCGGTGGGGTCAAATATTTCCAAGACAGCACGTTCGTCGTCAAAATTCCGGCCCCCAACGGATGTGACACCGTAGCCACCTACGTCATCAAAGTGCTGCCGAGACCCATGCTCAGCGACTCCGTGCAAGTCTGCCAGGGCGACACGGTGACTATCGGCGGGGTCAAATATTTCAGCACCACCACCCTCGTGGACACGATACCGACCACGACGGGCGGTTGCGACACGTTCTCTGTTTTCAAGGTCATCGTGTTGCCCATGCCGATGAAAAATGTGCTGATTAAATTCCCCATCGGCGACAGCGTCATCGTCAACGGAGTGAAGTACAACTTCCCGACCATCATCAAGGACACCATCCCGAACACCTCCACCACCGGAGGCTGCGACACGCTGGTGATTTACACCCTGCAATGGCTCACCACGCTTACGCTCACCTGCCCACTTGATCTCACGGTAACGACGTCCGTAGGCGACACGACGACGGTGGTGGACTATGATCTGCCGACTTCGGTCAACACCTGCCCCGGCGGTCAGCCCACCATCACGCTGCTCAGCGGCCTGCCCATCGGCGGCACCTTCCCGCTTGGCACCACAGAGGTCTGCTACATCGCCGCCGACACCTGCGGAAATGTGGATACTTGCTGCTTCAAAGTCACGGTGACGGAGGGCGAAATGGCCTGCGACGTGAAGACCAACGACTGCTTCCGCTGGGAGATGCTGCCGATCAAACTCGACTCGCTCGGCAATCGCCGATACCGCATCCGGGTGATCAACAACTGCCCAGAGAAACTGAACTATGTGCTGTTCCGCTTGCCCAATGGTATCTCGGCACTGGAGCCAGCCGAAGGGTCTATCTTCATCCCACAGCCCAGCGCCCGCAAGTATATCGTGCGCAACCCGAACTTCTCGCCAGTGTACTCCGTGCGCTTCAAAGCCGATAGCGCGACGGTGCTGAGCGGAGGCACTTTCGATATTTTCGAGTACAAACTGCCTCAACAGTCTGCTCCTCTGTACGTCTACACTTACGCAAAATTAGCAGATGGAAATTACTTCGAGGCCCACCTCAACACATTCAACTGCCCAGAATTGCCTTGGCCGAACTTCGGTCCTGATCCTGACGACCGCCGCCAGCCAACCTCAGCGAAGGCCGATGTGGACTTGTACCCCAACCCAACGGAGGGTGTGCTGTTCGTCAACTTGACTGGTGTGGAAGGCGAAACGGTGCTGATGCAAGTGGTCAACTCGCTGGGCCAATTGGTACAGGAAACGACACTCCCGGTGGCCGATGGCCCGCAAGCACTTCAACTGAATGCCCGGCTTGGCAGCGGGGTATATCAGTTGGTGATCCGCCAGAAGAATGGGGCGGTAGTGACGGAGCGGTTTGTGCTGGAAAGGGGCTAAAGCGGAGCGACAACAATGGGACGCGGATGGAACGGATTGGACAGATGAAACCGGATTTAGGCAAAATCCGACCTGATCCGTTGGATCCGTCTGATCCGCGTTCCATTGTTGTCGTGAGCGAAAATTAACAAAAGCGGTGTCATCTCTCGTTGGAGGGGTGACACCGCTTGGTTTTTGGAGTCAACGTTAGGCTTTTCACGGATTGGGCATTTTTGCCCACCGCTCTCCTGCTCGCTCGCCCAACAGCCAGAGTGCGAACATCGGCACCAGCCAGATCACCCGAGACTGGAAACGTGGATCAATCATAGAAACACCGCCACAGATTAAGGCATTGGCCATGAGGCCAACGAGCAGAAAACCACCCAGTTGCATCTGCACCGGCGATGCTCCACCGGGAGCGGACAGCAAACACCAAAAACAAAAAAGAAACCCGCCCAGCACAAACCAATGCTGGATGCGGTCCTGTGATTTGTAGTCCCACCCATCGCGGTATTGCAGCGAATCCCGTATGGCGGGCAGTTGCTCCGGCCATAGGCGGTTCATGGCATCCACTGGTGCGCCGCCGTCAGCTTCTTTGAACACAATTTTGCCCTCAAAGCAGAAAAACTGTTGCACAACAGTCTCGAAGGTTTTCACGCAAAACTTGTGGAGGCACTTCGGCGTGGTCAGGAAGTCGCCGATCAACCGCCGGTACTCATCGCGATTCGCTTGCCAGCCCCCGGTCAGGTATACCGGGCTGTCGGATGCCCACAGAAAATTTTCCGGTATCTGGTCTGTGTACGGGCAAAGATTGTACTCCGCTTGGGTGCCACAAGTTTCCCGGAGGAAAGGTTTCAGCAGGCCCATCTGCATGAAGCGGCTGACCATGAACACATGGGAGGCATTTTCCCGTTCGAATCTGCCGCTGTAAGCATAGTGAAGCGTCGGGATGGTGAGCCACGACAAAGCCACAAGGCCTGCTACCAGCAACACTCGCTGGGGTCGTTCAGGGCTTTTTTTGTAGACTGCCCAAAGCCAGCGCAGCGCAAAAAACCCAATAACACAACTGAAAATGAACAAGTTGGAGTGGTGACAGGCGATGCCAAACCAAAAGATCAGGCCGCAGCCCACCAACGCCCAGCGGGAGATATTTTTACCAAAACAGAGTAGCGCACCAGCAAGCAACGCAGCAGCGGTAAAAAAATCGGGCATGAGCATGCCTACGCTGATGCCAATGTTGGTACTAAGACTCAGTAACGCGATGCACAGCAAGGGCGCGATACCACGTCGTGTTTTGGAGAAGGTGGCAAAAAACAGGTGGATGAGCCACGACACCATCAGGGCTTGCACAAACACCACGAGCCACAAACTTTCGAGCAAACTGACGTGGCGCATGAACAGCCCGTAGGTGATGGGCCGCATGTTGTTGACTTGATGATCAAAACCGCCATCCAGATAAGTGCAGGTATCTGAATACAGGAAGGGGTACTTGTTGGCAAAAGCCGATGACAAAATGAACAATGCGCCAAGTGGCACAGAGAGGTAGCGAGAAATTGGGTTTTCCATGAGATGTTTCCGTTGAGTTGATAGTTGTTGTCGGGAACGATTTCATTGCTGCATTAGCGGCTGCTATTTTTGGCATTTGGGGTAATTCCTGCGGTTGTTGGAGGCCTCACGGCGGAGTGAGATATCAAGCCGAAACTGGATACCTCTCTGCTGGTAATTTGCTGACAATCAAGCGTGATAGCGTCAAGAAGTGGGTACTACCGCTTTTTCTGTCCCCTCGTGATCGGCTTTTTGTACTTCTTTTCGCGGAGGTACTTGGTCTTGTTGCCGAGGTTTACTTTTTTGTTTTTTGCCTTTTTTTCATGGAAAGCCCCGTCGCGCAGGGGCTGTTGTAGCAGGTAGTTTTTGCCTGATCCTGGCGTGTAGCGCTCCTCGTCGGTCAGAAAAATGGAAATCTCCACTGTTTCCGGCATGGGCAGCATAGGGATGGACTTTCCCATCAGGCTCTCGATGGCTTCCTGCGCGGGGCCTTCGGCTTCGGTGACGAAGATGAGCGAAGCACCGGCGCGGTCAGCGCGGCCCGTGCGCCCAATGCGGTGGATGTAGGTTTCTGGCTCAGCGGGCGTGTCCACGTTGATGACGTGTGTCACATCCGACACATCAAGGCCGCGTGCCAGCAGATCGGTGGTGATGAGGCCCCGGCACATTCCCTTCTCAAATTTAGCCACCGCATTCATCCGAAAGTTCTGCGACTTGTTGGAGTGGATGGTCTCGAACTGATGGGGAAATGGCTCCGCCAAATGCTTCTCGATCACATCGGCCATACGTTTGCTGGGGCTGAAAATCAGCACTTTCTGCATCGTTTCGTCGGTAGCAAGCAGGTGTTCGAGCAAGTTGATTTTGGTAAAAAAATTGGGTACCTGGTAGGCCCTTTGCTCGATGCGGTCCAACGGGGTGCCGCCCCGCACCGCCTCTATCAGCACTGGCGAGTTGAAAAAAGTGTCGAGCACTGCGTCCACATCTTCCGACATGGTGGCCGAAAACAACAGGCTTTGCCGCTTGCGGGGCAGCAGGTCGAGGATGGTGGTGAGTTGTACCCGAAAGCCCATGTTGAGCATCTCGTCCATCTCATCGATCACAAAATGGCGGACATATTTCAAGTTCAGGTAGCGGCCCAGTGCCAAATCCATCAAACGTCCTGGAGTCGCCACGAGAATGTCTAATCCATTGGCCACCACTCCTTTTTGTGTGTTGATGTTGGTGCCCCCGTACACGCCTTCCACTCGGACGTTCATGTAGGTGGTCAATTTTTTCACCTCACCGACCACCTGCACCACCAACTCGCGAGTGGGTACCAGGATGAGCACACGTGGCTCTTTTTGTGCGGAAAAAGTCATCAGCCGCAGCATGGGCAGCAGGTAGGCGTAAGTTTTTC
>JAYSUY010000235.1:0-17087 GCA_043718855.1 Saprospiraceae bacterium
AGAGAGTTGATTGAGCCACGAGGCGAAGAACTCGCGTTCTTGATTGTTGTCAGGGCGACACGATGCCGATTTCCGATGGCGGCGACATGTACATTGACCTCGGCTCACTGTCGGAGGACATCATGCGCGACTCCCGCCAGTTTTTTGAAAATGCGCTGCCCACAGGCAGCAACCAGAGCAAAACGGTGAACACTCGCTGGGGCCGGGTGCCGGTGCTGCCTCCTGTGGTCAATGCTTTCGACAACGACCCAGCCAAGCGCGACCGCCAGGACATCGGTCTGGATGGCCTTGACAACAATCAAGAACGCGAGTTCTTCGCCTCGTGGCTCAATCAACTCTCTCCCGGTGCGCGCACCCGCTTTCAGGACGACCCATCGGGCGACGACTTCGTGTATTTCGGCGACCCAAAATTCACGGATAACGACGGCTTGCTGGAACGCTACCGCCTGTTTAACAACACGCAGGGCAACTCTCCGGTGAACAACAACACCCAGAGCGGCCCTTTCAGCAACGCTTCGGCCACCAACCTGCCCGACGTGGAGGACCTCAACCGTGACAACTCGCTGAACGAGGCCGAGTCGTACTTCCGCTACAAACTTCCGCTGAAAAAAGCCCTGCTCCCCGATGGCACAGGCGACGGGCTTGACCTGCAGGACACGACTTTGAGCCAAATCGTGACCGAAACCCAGACTTTCGTGCGCGATGGCCAGACCTACGTGTGGTACCGCTTCAAACTCCCGCTGGATGCAAAAAACCGCAGTACCGTAGGCGGCATCCAAGATTTCCGAAGTATCCGCTTCTTGCGGATGTTCTGGAAGGGCTTCACGGAGCGCACCACCTTCCGATTTGCGACCATCGAACTGGGCCGCAACCAGTGGCGCCGTTTTACCCAAAACCTGGCCGACCCGACCATCATAGGCTGCGATATCAAGTATGCGCCAATACCTTTCGACGTGAATGCGGTGAGTATTGAGGAGAACTCCGCCCGCCAGCCATTCAACTATACCATCCCCTTCGGCATCTCCCGCGAGCAATCAGTAGGCGCATTTCCCAGTATCCAACAGAACGAACAGGCGCTCTCGATGAACGTCTGTGATCTGGTGCAGTGCGACGCACGCGGCATTTTCAAAACCCTGAACATGGACTTGCGCCAGTTTGAGCGGCTCAAAATGTTCGTCCACGCGGAAGGGAAAGGGGATGACCGGGCTATACTCGACAGCAACGATATGACGGTGTTTATTCGCCTCGGCTCCGACTTTGTGCGCAACTACTACGAGTACGAAGTCCCCTTGCACCCGTCGGACGAAAACAGCATGCGCCTGGCCGAAGGCCCTGACAGTGAAAACTATAAAAAAGAGGTGTGGCGAGAGGAAAACACCTTTGATTTTCCATTTGACCTGCTGACTGAGGTGAAGACCAAGCGCAACGCTGATCCGAACGCTCCGTTCGATGTGCCTTACGTCATCAGCGACCCTGCCAATGCGCGAAACAAGGTCAAAGTGGTGGGCAACCCCAACCTCGGCTACGTCAAAGGCGCGATGATCGGAGTGCGCAATGTGGACCCCAACGTTGTGCCGCACTGCGCGGAGGTGTGGGTCAACGAGTTGCGGCTCAACGGTTTCAACGAAAAAGGCGGCTATGCGGGGCAAGCGCGGGTAGACATGAAACTCGCCGACTTGGGCAACGTGTCGCTCTCCGGCAACTACTCCAGCATCGGCTGGGGCAGTATTGAGCAGAAACTCATCCAGCGGCAGCGGGAGGAGGTGCTGCAAGGCGACGCTTCCATCAACCTCGAACTGGGTAAGTTTTTTGGCGAAAAATCGGGACTTCGCCTACCGTTCTATGCCCAGTACAGCAATGTGACCAAAAACCCGGAGTACGACCCCTACGACTTGGACATCAAGTTGAAAGACAAACTCCGTGCTGAGGGCGACGCGGGCAAGCGCGACAGCATCCGCTCGGTGGCGCAGGATGTGACGGTGACGCGGGGCTACAACTTCACCAACGTTCGGAAGGAGCGCAAGGGCGGCGCACGGAAAATTCCGCTTCCCTGGAACATCGAAAACTTCAGCCTCACCTACGCCTACAACCAGACCAAGCGGCGCACACCGTTCCTGATCAACGACCAGCAGGACAAGTACAATGGTGCGCTCGATTGGCAGTATGCTACGGGCATCAAGCCCATCACGCCGTTCAAAAAACTCATCAAAAAGGACAAGTACCTGAAGTTCATCACTGAGTTCAACTTCAATCCGCTGCCCAACACCTACGGCTTCAACTCCAGCATGGAGCGCGTGTCAGCAGTCACCACCTACCGCTTTGCGGGCGAAGACCCCTCGCTCAACACCTACCACAACCGCCGTTTCACTTGGGACCGCAACTACGACTTGGGTTGGGACATCACGAAAACCCTGCGCTTCAACTACGATGCTACGGCCCGCAGCCTCATTGATGAGCCGTACCAGACCAAGATCGACGGCGTGGCCTACACCAAGCAGGAGCGGCGTGATTCCATCCTGACCAACCTGCGCAACCTGGGCCGCCCGAAGAATTACACCCACAACGCCAGCCTCAACTACACCCTGCCCTTCAAAGTGATCCCGATGATGGACTGGATCACCATGCGGGCCTCATACACAGCGGGTTACACCTGGACGGCGCAGTCGCTGAAGTTGCAAAACATTGACCCCGATGTGTTTCCAGGCCAAGAAAATGAGCATGATTTGGGCAACGTGATCCAGAACAACAACGTCCGCCAGATCAACGGCGAGTTCAACTTTGAGGGCCTGTACAACAAGAGCAAATACCTGAGCCGCATCAATAAGCCCAGCAAGCCCGGCGGCGCAGGCGGCAAGGGCAAGCCCGGTCGTGGCGAAGAAGCCCCCGGAGGCGGTGGTCTCAAGCCCGGCGGGCGCGACACGCCCGGTAGCGGCGGCCTCACCCCCGGCGGCGGCGGCGACCTCAGCGACAAGCGCGGGCGCGGCAAAGACAGCCCTCCTGCTGACGACAAAAACAGCGGCGACCGCGACAAGAAAAGCGACCCCAGCAACCCGGCCAACCCCAGCACACCCGGTACGCCGGGCGCACCCGGCAGCCTCGGCGATGGCAAAGCAGGGGCTACGCCCACGGCTGGCCCCGGCGGCCTTGCCGCTGGCAAGGATGCAAAGGGCAAAGACGCAAAAGGCAAAAAGGAAAAGGGCAAAGAAGATAAAAGCGACAAAGACGGCGACAAGAAGAAAAAAGATCGCCAGCCCAGCATGGCCGAGCGCATCGCTTTGCGCCCGCTGATGCTGGTGCGCAAAGCCCGCTTCACCTACAGCGAAAACTACGCGAGTGTTGTGCCGGGCTTCACGCCAGAGCCGAAATTGTTGGGCCAAAACGACGGTTTCGCCGCACCCGGCTGGGGCTTTATCGCTGGTTTACAGCCCGATACGAAGTGGCTCGACGAGGCCGGAGCCAAGGGCTACATCACCCACCGCCCTGAACTCAACCAGCAGGTGACGCGCAACTACACCCAGACGCTGGACGCTGGGGTGACCATTGAGCCGTTCCAGGATTTCCGTGTGGAACTGACCGCCAACAAGCAGTACACCCGCAACAACACCGAACTGTTCAAAGACCAAAACTTCTTGCTCGGCCCCGATGAGGTAGGTTTTGAACACCGTGCACAACGCGACTTGGGCAGTTACTCGGTGTCGTACTTTGCCATGAACACGCTGTTTGGCAGCGACCTCAACCAGCTGTTCGACCGCTTCGCCGCCAACCGCTCTGTGGTTTCTAAGCGGCTCGGCGTAGAAGTTGGCAACACAGCACCCCACCTCAACAATGGTTCAGACTATGCCTACGGATATGGCCGCACCCACCAGCAAGTGCTCATTCCGGCATTTATCGCCGCTTACACGGATGCCGACCCCAATCAGGTGGAACTCAACCTCTTCAAGACACGCCCGGCGGTGAACTGGAAAGTGAACTACGGCGGCCTCTCAAAAATCGGGAAGTTGAAAAAGATTTTCAGCAGCATCCAGATTCAGCACGGCTACAAAAGCACCCTGCAAGTCAGTTCCTACAACACCGATATTTTTTACGAAGGCGCGCCCCGCGAAACCAACTACACGGTGGAGGAACTCAACGCCGACTACATCGCTCGTTTCGAGATACCGCAGGTGGTGATCAACGAGAGTTTCCAGCCGCTGCTGGGCATTGATGTGAAGTTGAAAAACGAGATGACCTTTAAGGTGGATTTCAAAAAGCAGCGTACGCTCGCCATGTCGTTCATCGATTACCAACTGGCTGAAACCCAGTCAGAGAGTTACACCTTCGGCTTTGGCCACCGCATTAAGAATGTGAACATCCCGTTCCTGACGGGCAAGAAAACCGGCGCGAAGGGCAAAACTTCGAGTAAAAAGAAAAAGTCGTCGAAGAAAAAAGCACCAACCAAGCCGACCACCGGCCCTACACCGCCTCCCGGCGGCGGCGGCGCACAACAAGCCAATGATTTGAACTTCAAACTTGACTTCGAGATTCGCGACGACATCACCGTCAACCATCGCCTCGACCAAGCGGACGTGGCCGAACCCACACGCGGCCAGCGCACCATCAGCATCAACCCTTCGGTGGAATACGCGCTGAACAAGCGGCTCAAACTGCGGCTCTTCACCGACTACCGCAAGACGACACCGAAAACTTCGCAGTCGTTCCCCATCACGACGCTGAATTCGGGGGTGACGATCCAGTTTTCGTTGAATTGATGCTGCTGAGGTGATGCTGTAAAAAAGCGAGGGGCTGTGACTTGCGTCACAGCCCCTCGCTTTTTTTGTGTGTCATGCAGAGCGCAGCAAAGCATCTGAGGCCGTAGGCCGAGGTTTCACCCTGACAAAACTGCGTCGGATGCTTCGCTACGCTCTGCATGACACACACAACTACAATCCCTTCACCACCAACACCTTCCCGCTCTGCATCCGCCCATCCTTCAGGATGCGGATGGTGTAGAAGCCCTCGGGTAAGTCGTTCACAGCCACGGTGTTCAACCCCGCTTGAGGGCTTTCCAACTTGCGGGCCGCCTTGCCCTCGGCATCGTACAGCGTCACGGACTGTACCTCGAAGGGCAGTTCGAGCACAAACTGAGTGCTGGCCGGGTTGGGGTAGTACAGTGCCTGCCAAGTTTGGCCTTGTTGCTGCTGGCCGTCGCCTTCAAAGCGGATGGCGGATTTGCCCTCGCAAGTCTCGATGGCCGTGTACTCCCCGATGAGGCGCACCAGCAGATCGTTGAGGTTTTCCACCTTGTACTCGTCGGTGGTCGGCTCCAAGTGTTTGCCACCGATACCGCTGTGGTCGGTCAGGAAAACGTATGTGCCGTTGGTGGCGAGGCCAAAAAATTTCATCAAAAATTCCGTGTCCTTCTGCACGCCGCTGGCTGCCACCGGCACCACCCGGATGCCCCGGCGGGCCGCCTCGCGGATGCAGCGGTGCAGGCTCGCGTTTACCTCCGGTGTCTGGTGCGGGCTGGCATCCAGCACGAGGAAACAGATGCGGGCGATGGCGCGGTCGCTCCATTTTTGATTAAAAATGGCCTCTTCCAGCGCGCTGTGTACCGCTTCTGGCGTGTCGCCACCGCCGCCTGCGCGCTGCTGGCGGATGAAATCCACCGTCTTGGAAATGTCGTAGGAGAGGCCGCTGCTTTTGGTGATGTAGTCGTCGCCCTCGTCGCGGTAAAACGTGGTGCCCATGCGGAACGACAGGTCGCCGTTGAGGGCCTTCGCCCGACCGATCACGTCGAGCAGTTCGGTTTTCAGGTATTCGATCTCGTCGCCCATGCTGCCCGTAGCGTCTACCGCCCACACGATGTCCACGTTGCGCGGGGCATTGCACTCGGCAGCGATGCGGTGGCGGTTGATGCCCGCAGCGGCCTCCTTCGGGCTGCCGAGGTTGTGAATTTTGCCGTCCACGACGGCTACTACGTTGAGCGGCTGAGTAGATGTGGCAGCACCCGCCTTCGCTGAGGCTTCGGCGGGTAAAGAGGTGAGGCTCTTCCACAGTTCGGCCTTGCCCGTGTTGTCGGTGCGGGCTTCCCAGATGGTTTCGCCTCCCGATTTCAGCATCACCGCTGCGTCAGCGAGGGGGAAATCCTGCTCGTTGGTGAGCATGACCGTGTAGCGGTGGCGGGGCGTGAAGCCGTAGGTTTTTTGGTGGCTCTCGATCTCGCCGTCGCTCAGCAGGTCGAGCCAGTGGCGGTTCCAGTTGTGGAGGTCGTTCCATTCGCCAGCAGTGAGCAGACCGGCGCGGGGCTTGGCAGGCTCGGTCGGGGGCGGGGGTGGTGCAGGCGCTTTGTCGCTGTCGTCTGCTGAGATGGTCACTTCGCGCAGTTCGGGGCGTGACTCAGTTGGCAACTTAAATTTGTTGCCACGATACGGATTGAGTTCGTGGTCGCTGCTGGCAGGTGCAGGGGTGGAGTAAGTGGCGGGCGCGTCCTTCCTGCGGGCTTCACCAGCCGAGCCTCTGACTGCGCTGGTGGGCATCGGTTTTGCCGTCATTTTGTACTCGCCCCGAGCCATCTTGCTTGGGGAGGTGCCGCCGCCGGATGACTCGCCCTTGCGGATGGCTGGGCTGGGAGCAGCTTTTACTACCACGACTTCAGACATCACCGAAGCGGTGCGCGGCACGATGTTTACCCGCTCTTCGTAGGTTTCGGGGTCAAATGCCACGACGGTGTCGTAGATCACGCCGTCCAGCGGCAATTCGGGTTCTGGCTCGGGTTCTGGCTCGGCTATGGCTATGGCTTCTCTCGGTTCTGGCTCGTAGGGCGTTCGGTAATTTTTGACCACCAACTCGTCCAGCCCGGTGCTGGCCTCCAAGCGAATGAACAGCGCACGGTCTTGATTTTCAAGCGTTTCAATTTTGGGAAAACGCACCGTAACGTAGCCCGCATAGGCGCATTCGATGGTGTAGGTGCCGTGCTGGAGTTTCAGGCTGAAACGTCCGGCCGTGTCGGTTAGGGCTTTCGCCACTAGTTTTTCCTGCTGAAAAATGAGCAGCGACGCACCGACGAGGGCTTTTCGGGACTGGGCATCACGCACGGTGCCGGAGAGTGAAGTGAGGTTGTTGGGGTGGCCTGCCTTCGACAAGTCTTCGGCAGGTGAAGCAGCGAAGCCCAGCAGGGTGGCCGCGAGGAGCAACAGTAAGAGGATAGGGTGTCTCATGTTTTTAAAAAAATGGTGTTTGAAAAAAACGATGCGACACGGATGCTGGTATGCGGGAAAATGCACAATAAAGTTGCGTCATTGGAGGCGTTTTACTCGCCAAAGCGTGAGGGAGGGTTGTTGGGAGTTGCTCTTGTTCATAGTTCCTCGTTCATAGTTCCTCGTTCGTGCCGCTTGGCCAGCACCTCCTCGTAGTACGCCTCGTAGTCTGGCAGTATGTTATTGAGGTCGAAACGACGGGCCTGCACCAGCGCATTTTGGCTGAATTGCTGCAACATTTCCTCGTTGCTGAGCAGTTGGATGGCGTAAGCGGCCATTTCGTCCACATTGCCCGCGTCGCTGAGGAAGCCTGTCACACCATGAATGTTCACCTCCGGCAAGCCGCCGCTGTTGGAGGAAATCACTGGCACCTCGCAGGCCATCGCCTCCAGTGCTGCCAGGCCGAAGCTCTCGCTCTCGGACGGGATGATGAACAGGTCGCAGATCGCCAGCAGTTCTTCGATGGCATCCTGCTTGCCGAGGAAGCGCACCTCGTCGCAGAGACCGATCTCGCGGCAGAGCCGCTCGCAGTGCTGCCGCTCTGGGCCGTCGCCGATCATCAGCAGTTTGGAAGGCACTTTTTCGTACACCTGCTTGAAGATCAGGATCACGTCTTCCACCCTTTTCACCTTGCGGAAATTGGAGGTGTGTACCAAGATGCGTTCGCCATCTGGGGCGATGATTTTTTTGAAATGCTCCTTGTTTGTTTTCTTAAACCGTTCAAAATCAATGAAATTGTAGATCACCCGGATGTCGTGCTGTATCCCCTTGAACAACCGCATGGTGTCATCTTTGAGACTTTGCGACACGGCCGTCACGCCGTCGCTTTTGTTGATACTGAACTCCACCACCGGTGCGAACGCGCTGTTGTTGCCCACCAGCGTGATGTCGGTACCGTGCAAAGTGGTCACCACGGGTACATAGCGGCCCTGCGAGAGCAGTATTTTTTTGGCCATGTAAGCCACCGCCGCGTGGGGTATGGCGTAGTGGACGTGCAGGAGGTCGAGGTTTTGGTAGCGCACCACGTCCACGATTTTGGAAGCCAGCGCGGTGTCGTAGGGCGGGTACTCGAACAGCGGGTAGTCTTCGCTGTCCACCTCGTGATAGAACACGTTTTCCTGAAAATGTGCCAGTCGAACAGGTCGGCGGTAGGTGATGAAGTGAATTTCGTGGCCTTTGCGGGCGAGGCCGATGCCGAGTTCGGTGGCGACCACGCCTGAGCCGCCATAGGTAGGGTAACAGACGATTCCGATTTTCATAAACGAGGGAAGGCAGTAGATGGTGGAGGGTGGACCGCCGTCGTTGACACTATGGCGGGTAAAAGGGTAGAGGGCTTGTCCGCCAATTCATCCGCCGAAGTTTTGACGAAGGAGGAGGTCTTGACGGAGGTGGAAGGTTTTTAGAAGGCGGGTGGGTGGTAAGATGAGTATTACTCCGATAACGGAAGCAGTAAAGGTTTGTTCAGGTGCAATCGCTTGGTTACAATCGGGCTTGTCACAGCACAGGCACCGGAACTATCTTGAAGGGCTTTTTTTTAGAGATTCGCCCAGTCAAAATGCTGACTGGGAAACCTCAACCTTTCATCTTTCACCCTATCGATCATGCCAAAGACATTTCACCTTGCAGCCGGGTTGTCGCTGCTTGCCCTTTTCCTCCTGCCTTCTTGTGCCGCCAAAGTGGCCACTCGCCTCCGAGCAATGGACGAAATCAAAAAACACGGCCTCGTGTTCCGCCTTCACGACTACAAACAGCGGTACGCACATTTTGAAAAAACCGGCCTGGGCGAACTTGCCAAAAAAGAGCGAGCTGAGAACGAGCGCTACAACCGCGAGTTGGTCAGCAACTTCAAGAAACACTTCGATTTTTGCCCCGTCCAGTTTTTCTACGCCAGCGACATCAACGATTTGAACGCTCGCAAGCCCGTGCTGATCAATGCCGATCTTCAACCAGATGCCTCCATCCCTCTACCTGAAAAGATCATAGTAGCCGGCTGCGAGTACAGCGGCACGACCGAGGGCGGCCTTCCCCGAATCAAACATTTCCGATTGGAGGGCAGCAGCCTGAAAGTTCGCCAGACCACTTTCAACAAATGGATGTCCGGTCGTTCGATGAATTCGTTCGGCGTGATCAGGGTGAACCGAGCGATGTACAAAAAAAGCGGCGCGAAATAGAAAACAAGGGGGTAAAACAGGCTTTCCCAGCCTATTTCACCCTCTTGTTTTGGCTGCCCACCTTGTTGAGCAGGCAGAGTGCGCTGGGGAACGGCAAAGATTTGTCTGGGCGAGATACCTTTGACCCAACCCACTCTCGTCCACCTTCCCAACCGTATGCAAAAGACATTTCACTTCGTCGCCGGGCTGTCGCTGTTTGCCCTTTTTCTCTTTTCTTCTTGCGCTGCAAAAGTCACTTCCCGGTTACGTGGAATGGATGAGATCAAAAAAAACGGCATCGTATTCCGTCTGCACGACTACAAGCAGCGGTACGCACATCTTGAAAAAATTGGGTACAGCGAACTTGCTGCGCAAGAACGAGCCGAAAACGAACGCTACAACCGTGAGTTGGTGAGTAATTTTCGGCAGTACTTCGATTTTTGTGAGGTACGCTTCTTCTATGCCAGCCAGATCAATGACTTGAAAGCCCGCCGCCCAGTGCTGCTCAACGCTGACTTGCAGCCTGATGCTACGCTGCCCCTGCCAGAGCGGATTATCATCGCCGGATGCGACTACGGCAATGTGGACACGCAAACGTATTTGATCAAATACTTCCGGTTGGAAGGCTCCAGCCTAAAAATTCGCCACGCTACTTTGGGGAAATGGCTGCTTGGTGGCTTCATGGACGAAAGAGATGTGATCAGGGCAAACCGCATCATGCACAAAAAGGCAGGTGACGAAAAAGAGTAAAAAATAAGGGGCAAACCAGGTTGTTTTTAACCTGGTTTGCCCCTTATTTCTATTTTTGCAGAACTGAACTACCAGTTCACATCGTCGTCGTCTTTCTCCTTGCGAGGTTTTGCATCCTCTTCTTCTGGCTCATCGATGGCTTCGTCGCTGCTGCTGTTTGTGATATTGGCATTCTTGCTGTCGTCAGCACTGCTGTCGTCATCGTCCATCTCTCGGTTCTGGGCTTCCCACTCTGCCTGACGGCGATCGAACTCTTCATAGTCGAAGTCTGGCATCAGTTCTGTTTTTACATGGTTCACCACCTCGTTAAGCGAAGCCACGAAGCGGTTGAAGTCTTCTTTGTACAGGAAAATTTTGTGCCGCTTGTAGCCATAGCCGTCTTCGCGGCGTGTGCTTTCCGTAATGGTGATGAAGAAATCTTCGCCCCGTGTTTTTTTTACATCCAAGAAGTACGTGCGGCGTTTGCCAGCGCGAACGCGCTTAGAAAACACGCTCTCCTCTTCCATCCGGTCGCCGCCGCCGCCGCCGCCGCCGTAGCCGCCGCGGTCGCCACCGCCGCCGCCGCGATTGAAGCCGCCGCCGCCGTAGCCACCCCGGTCGCCACCGCCACCGCGATTGAATCCGCCGCCGCCGTAGCCGCCCCGGTCACCACCGCCGCCGCGATTGTCGCTTCGGTCGCGGTCGTAACCGCGATCATTGCCGCGATCGCTGTCTCGGTCATTTCCCCGGTCGTTCCCGCGATCACTGTCGCGGTCGTTGCTGCGGTCATTCCCGCGATCGTTATCTCGGTCGTTGCCGCGATCATTCCCCTGGTCATTGTTGTCGCGGTCACGCGAATCGTTGCTGTTGTCTCTCCGTTTGAAGTACCCGTATTCCACCGTGCAGAAAAAATTTAGTGAAAAAAATGTGGTGAATAAGTTGCGAGCAAAGGTAGATTTTCCCCAATAACATCCCCTACCTTTTTATTTTAGGCTCAATCCTGATTCCAAGTTGCGCTTGTCTTCAACCCACGAATTTATTCTTGGGTGTTAAAAAACGAAGTCAAAACCGAGCCGGTTTATCGGTTTTTTCTCCAAAATCCTATGTAAACCAATGAATCGGTTTTGTATCAGAGCATTTCTATCCATTTCCCACGAATAAATTCGCGGGTTGAAAACAGTAACTTCGAATCGTAATTGAGCCTTATTTTATTTACCTGAAACGGCTTTTTTGAAGTAAAAACTACCTCAACGAGCGAATTTGATCTGACCCCCGACGATGGTTTTCAACACCTGCGCCTGCAAGATTTCCTCTGGCGTACAGCGCAGCAAATCCTTGGAAAGCACCACGATGTCAGCGTATTTGCCCGCTACGAGCGAGCCTTTTTCCTGCTCCTCGAATGCGGCGAAAGCGTTCCAGAGCGTGTACGAAAGCAGGGCTTCTGCACGGGTCATTTTTTGTTCTGGAAAAAAAGCCGCGCCCGGATTGCCGTCGGGAGCAGGTGCTGCCATCCGAGTCACCGACGCATACAGACAGGGCAGTGGGTTGACATCTTCCACCGGAGCGTCGGTGCCGTTGGCGAGCCATGCGCCAGCATCCAGCAGACTGCGCCAGGCGTAGGCCCCTGTGCGGGCGCGTTCGGTGCCGAGTCGCTTCACCACGAAAGGCGCGTCGCTGGTGCAGTGGATGGCTTGCATGGAAGCAATCACACCGAGTTGAGCAAAGCGCGGAATATCTTGTGGATCAACGTGTTGGGAGTGTTCAATACGCCACCTTGAGTTGAGTCTTCCTGCTTCTGGAAAAGATATTTTTTCAAAAATATCCAGCACCTCGCGGTTGGCGCGGTCGCCGATGGCGTGTACGCAACACTGGAGGCCATACTGCTCGCACGCTTCGGCTACGACAGCGATAGAGTCGAGCGGCGTGGTGTTCTGTCCGTAGGAGTCGGGCTTGTCAGCGTAAGGGGCCAGCAGCCAGGCCCCGTAGGAACCGAGCGCACCGTCGAGGTAGCACTTCACGGCGCGGCAGGTAAAGTGTCCGTTGCCAATGCCGACCTGAGGGAAATCAGCCAATTTTGCCAGTTCGGATTGCTTGGGCTGGGAGGCCATGGCCCACAGGCGGAGCGGCAGTTGGTTGCTCTCAGCCAAGCGGCGGTACTGGGCCAGTTCCCAAAAACTGCTGCCCGCATCCTGAAACGAGGTGATGCCCTTGGACAAACATTCCTGTGCCGCGAGGGCCGCGCTGCGGTCGAAGGCTGCTACGCGCTCGGCTTCCGAGCGGCGGCTTTCCCACTCTGAAAACGGCTTTTCGATCAAATTCATCGCGTTTTCCTCAAAAACGCCGGTCAGGTTGCCCGCCGCATCGCGCACTACGCGACCACCTACGGGGTCGCTGGTTTCGGGAGAAATACCCGCCAACTGCATGGCTTGTTGGTTGGCAAAAAGGCTGTGCCCACTGGCGTGGTACAGCACCACCGGGTTGGCGGGCGAGGCCGCAGTCAGCAGGTCGTGGTAGGGGTAGCCGTTCACGGTGCGGCCCGGCGAGGCACTCCATTTTTCTTGATGCCAGCCCCGGCCTTCGATCCAGTCGCCAGGCGGGGCGGTCTTGGCTTTTTCTGCCACCAGGCCCACGATCTCCTGCCAACTTTTGGTAGGCATCAGGTTGAGATTTTGCAGGCTGCGGCCCAGGCTGGAGTAGTGGGCATGCCCTTCGATGAAGCCGGGCATGGCAAAGGCACCCTGTAAATCAATGCGTTCAGTTTTTTCATTGGCCCATTTCTGCATTTCTGCGTCGGTGCCCACTGCTAGTATGCGGTCGCCAGCGATGGCGATGGCGGTTGCTTCGGAGTGCAGCGAGTCGGCGGTGAATAGCCGACCATTGTAGAGCAGTAGGGTAGCGGTGGTAGACTCGGTTTTGGGGGTGCTGGTACAGGCTGCCAACAGGGCAATCAGGAGTAGCGCGATGGAGAGGTGCCTCATGTGTGGTGGTATTTTTTGGAGGCAAAGGAAGGCAATTTCAGAAGCGGCGAGCGGCAAAAGACAAGGGCAAAAAGCAAGGCTCAACTACGATTTGCTGTTTTCAACCCACGACTTCAGTCCAATGGTGTTTAGTTAAGCGGCAGAGCCGCAGGATATTTGTAGAAATTCTTGGAGGTGCAGCGCACCGAAATATCCCGGTGCGCGGCACCTCCAAAACAGGGACATCCGACCATTTCTACAAATATTAGGCGGCTCTGCCGCTGCCTAAAACCCGCAACTAAACACCATTGGACTGAAGTCGTGGGTTGAAACAGCCATTTCAAATCCTAATTGAGCCAAAAGCAAATGGCGAACGATGAAATGATGGCGCTACCGAATCCGGTACTCCAGCCCTGCTTGCAGGAACATGGCATCAAAAGTTGGGCTTGTCGCTGCCGCTACCTGCGCCTGATAATCCGCCCGAAGACTCAGCGTCCAAGCCCGCAGGTCATACTCCAAACCCAGCCCAACCTGCCAGATGTTTGAGTATTTGAGGCGACCTTCTTTTTGAGTCAAAAAATCCAATTTGTGGTTGGGATTAGGGTTGGGGCCCGGCCCGGGGTCATGGTCGTCGAAAGTGTATTGCACAAAAGTTGGCGCAGTTCGCGCCCATACATGCCCGGTTTGCAGCGTAGGCCGTATGCCGAGCAGCCGGGGCAATGCGTAGCGGAGACCCAAGTGATAGCGTTGTTGCCGCTGCTGACTCTCCACTAACACCAGTTCATCGTGCGAATGAGGGCCGGGGCCGGGCTTAGGCGACTTGGGGGGCTGGGCAAATCGGTGAAATTCTGGCCGGTAAGTGCTCGATTTTTCCTCAAAACGCACCCAATCGATACCCGAAGTTAGCCACAGGCCGCTGCGCCACAACGACAGGCTGGCACTGATGCCTTGCCCAGTGATGAGCGAAATGCCCTGCTGTCGGGGTTGCTCCCAACCAACGATGGCACCCATGCCCGCTTTCAACGAGAAACGCTCGCGCAAGGGCTTGATGATGGGCGTTGGCGGTGGGGCCTGAGCAGATTTTGCACTCGTATCGGGTGGGGCCAGTTGGGCCGTTTTAGCCGTAGAGTCGGGTGCTGCTGCGGGAACGAGAGCCGTAGCCACCGCGCTGCTCGCAGAATCAGGGTGGTGGCGGGCGGCTTCGGCAATTGGCTGAGTAACATTGGGTTGCACAGCACGGACCGTATCTGGCTGGCTTGAGGTTGCTCCGGTATTTTGAGGAACAGTCGGGTTGGCAGCCGTCGTATTTGTTTCACCGGGCTTTTCAGCACCTACCGTATCGCCTTTTTTTTCTGGAAAAATGGGCGGCACACTCGCCCCCTGCAAAGCAGTAGGCTGCGCAACTGCCGAACCCGCCGGGCCGCTGGGTCGCTCGGCTGCTGGGCGTCGAAGTTCGGCGATCTGTTGTTCCAAATATTGTTGCTGTACCCGTTGCTGCTGAAGTTGTTGTTGAAGTTCAGCGATCTGCTGTTCTAAAATTTGCTGCCGCTTCGGCTGCTGCGCTGATTGTTGCTGAAGTACCTTAATTCGTTGTTCTACATTTTGTGTCTGCTGCTGCGCTCCGGGCTGTTTTAATTCATCAAACTGCTGATGAGCAACTTGTTGCTGGGCTACGGGCCGCTGAAGTTCAGCGATTTGCTGCTCCAATTTTTGCTGTTGCTGCTGCATTTGGCCATGCTCTTTTTGAAGCCCGGCGTATTTCCACACCAACAGCGCGGTCGTGACGAGCAGTACGGCACTCACGGCTTTCCAAGCCACGCTGCCCACAGCACTGCCCACACTGCTGCCCACGAGGAAAGCGTCGAGCCGCTGGTTGAGGCTGCGCCAGTTCTTGGCGCGACCCGGATAGTGGGCCTCTTCCTCCAGTTTTTCCGCAAAGAATTTATCAAAATCGCTCATGCTTTTCCGAAAAGAGATAGTTCGTGATGGAGTAGTTTTCTGATGTGCTGCCGCGCCCGCGACAGGTTGGATTTGGATGCGCCGACGCTGAAGCCGAGGTTCTCGCTGATTTCTTCGTGCGAGTAGCCGTCCACCACAAACAGGTTGAACACCGTGCGGTAGGCGGGTGGCAGTTGATCAAGCATCCCGATGATCTGCTCGCGGGTCAGGCTTTCCACAATGCCCATGTCGGCCTCTGGCTCATTCTCCGGCGCAAACTCTTGAAATTCAACCTGGTGTATTTTGCTGCGGTAGCGGTCAATAGCCGTGTTGATGATGATTCGCCGAAACCACATACGGAACGGCACCGCTTCAGAGTATAGGTGCATCTTGGTGAACACCTTGAAAAAAGCATCGTTCACCACCTCCTCCGTACTCTCCTGCCGGTCTGTATAGCGTCGGGCTATGGACATGGCATAGTTGTAAAACAGGGCGTAAAGCCGCTGTTGACTGGCCCGGCGCTGCGCCCGGCAATCCTGCAAGAGTTGTTGAAGTTCTGTTTCGTGCACTGGTTCCATACGGTACGCAGGTGGTGGGCAGGGGGTTGCGTTGAGGCAAATAACTAAAATGTTTGGCGTTCGGGACGCATCTAACCGGCAAAAATTGCCGCAAGTGTCCGTCATTTGCCTACTCAAAACTGCTTGGGCAGAGCAATCACCCAATCCACAAATTGCCCAATCACCAGCACGCCCATGAACGTCCTCCTCCTCAACACCTACTCGCACGGCGGTGCGGGCGTAGCCTGCCGGCGGCTGCTCAATGGGCTACGGGCTACCCAGCCGGATGTGGCTGCGCAACTCCTCACGGCCGCTGACGTGGGCAGTCGCTGGCCGTTCTACGCCGAGCGGCTGGCTTTCCTCCCACACGAGCGCGACAAGTCGGTGCGATTTTCTTTTTCGCTCGCCAATTTTGGGAAAAACCTAGGCCGCCACCCGCTCGTGCAACAGGCCGATGTGCTGCACCTGCACTGGATCAATCAGGGGCTGCTCTCGCTGCGCGGCATCGCGCAATTGGGCGCACTGGGCAAGCCGATGGTGTGGACGCTGCACGACACCTGGGCTTTCACTGGCGGCTGCCACATCTACCGAGGCTGCGATCACTTCCAACAGTCCTGCGGCCACTGCCCCTACCTGCGGCGGCCCGCTGCCGATGACCTTTCGCATCAGGTTTGGGCCGAGAAGCAGCGACTTTTTCCTGAAAGCATCCAATTCGTGACGTGCAGCGGGTGGCTGCGCGACATGGCGCAGTCCAGCAGTTTGCTCAAAAATTACCCCATCACGGCCATTCCAAACCCCATCGATACGGCGGTTTTTAAGCCCGCCAGCGATGCCGAGCGGGCTGGTTTTCGGAGCGAAAAAAACATCTCGCCGAAGGCAAAAATCCTGCTTTTCGCCGCCATGAATATCCGTGATGCGCACAAGGGTTTTCGCTTCTTGCCCGAAGCACTCCACGTTTTGAAGTCGCAACAGCCTGATTTACAATTAGAAATTGTCGTACTCGGCAAATCCGAGCCAGAGGCATTGGCCGCCCTGCCCTACCCCGTCCATGCGCTGGGCATGGTGCAGGGGGCAGAGCATCTGGCGCGGATTTATGGTGCCGCCGATGTGTTCGTCACCCCATCTCTGGCTGACAACCTGCCCAACACGGTGATGGAATCGCTGGCCTGTGGCACCCCTGTGGTGGGCTTCCGTACGGGCGGCATCCCGGAGATGGTGGGCCACCAGCGCGAGGGCTACATCGCTGAGCAGGGGAACAGCCAAGATTTGGCCGCAGGCATCTGGTGGGTGTTTTCCGGGGCCGTGCCGCTGGAGGTTTTGCAGAAAAATGTGCGGCAAAAAGTGCTCTCGGAGTACGCCAATGAGGTGGTGGCGCAGCGGTACGCGGAGGTGTACCGGAAGGTATTAACGCCGGAAGGGTTTTAAACCCTATCCATTACCCACAGAATAATCCAGAAAGTTCTTTGATAGAATAGATAGGCTGAATAATCTTTGGGATGCGAACTGCTTACACAAAACGTG
>JAYSUY010000236.1:0-2060 GCA_043718855.1 Saprospiraceae bacterium
CGGCTGTAGCGAGGTCGGTCTGTTCGTAGTGGAGCAGGCCCTGGTAAGCCATCCATTGCAGCGGTGCCCAGCCGTTGGGCGCATCCCACTGCTGGCCGCTGCGCTGGAGGGTGGTGCTGAGGCCGCCCGTTTGCAGAAATTTTTCTTTCAAAATGCCCGCCACGCGTTCGGCAGCCGCCAGCGGAGCGAGGTTGAAAAACAGGGGGAACACCCCTGCCAGCGTCAGGTGCGGGCTGCGCTCGCCATTTTTAAAGTCAAAATCGAAGTAAAACCCTGCCGCTTCGTCCCAGCAATATTGCTGAATGGCATCTGCGCGGAGTACCGCAGCGGCGTAGTATCGCTCGGCGGCGGCATCGTCGCCCAAGGCAACACAGGTATCAGCCAGTTTTTTTTCTAAAAACCACAGTAGGCAGTTCAGGTCTACGGGGATTAAGTCGGTGGTGTGGATGGTGGAGAACCCCACCCCCGACCCCTCCCCCAACGGGAGGGGAGACACGGCATGCACCGAGGCACCCGCTGAGGTTTTGTTCTCAGCGCTTGTCGTGGCGTTTGTCGTGTCTCCCCTCCCGTTGGGGGAGGGGTCGGGGGTGGGGTCAAACCACCGACTGCTAAAATCCCAGCCCGACTCCGCAGCCGCCCGGATGTGCCGATACACCTCGGCAGGTGGCCGCCCAGACGCGTGGGCCAATTCCACATCTTCGCGGTACGACTCGGGGCGCGGCGTGTCGTGGTCGTCCCAGTATCGGTTGAGCACTGATCCATCGGGCAAGAGTACCGTGCGTCGGTGTTCCGGGTGGCTGGGGTGCAGGGTTTGGCCACTCATCCAGAACTCGTGTTCACGTTGCAATGCCGGGAAGTATTTTACCCAGGTGCCTTCGCCCTGCTCAGCCGCCAGCAACTCCACCATGAGGGCAAAAAACGGCGGCTGCGAGCGGCTCAGGTAGTAAGCGCGGTTGCCGTTGGGTACATGGCCGACGTGCTGGATCAGGTGGGCGAAATTATCCACCATGTGCTGCATTAAATCCGTGCGGCCAGAGGCCCGCAAACCGAGCATGGTGAAGTAACTGTCCCAGTAGTAGATTTCCCGAAAACGCCCGCCCGGCACGATGTAGGGGTGGGGCAGCGGCAGCAGCGAACTGCCTTGCTCGGCGTCGGGCTGGCGGGTCAGCACGGGCCATAGCGCGACGATGTGCTGCTCCGCCGTGCGGGAAGCATCGCTCTGGTAGTCAGCGTGTTCCGTTTTGGGCGCATCGAAATGAGCGGCCACAAAAGCGGCCAAATCGAAGCCGGGCTGCCCCTGTTCGGCGGCGTAGCGTTGGGCGATGTCGTCCAAGTCGCCTTTGGGCAGGCAGTCGGGGAAGGTTTTCCCATCGGGAAAGATTTGCTGCATCTGCACCGCCTCGAACAGCGGGCCGAGTTCGTGGATGTATTTTTTCATGGGCGAAAAGTAGGGAGAGCAGGGGGAAGTATGCCCTCCTTCGCTTGGGCTATGGCGGATAAAAATGAGGAACTATGAACTGCTGCACCTGCTTGCTACCTTAGCCCCTGAAATTCAACATCCTGCAAAGCAGGCGAAAATACCATGCGCATTTTCCTTTCCTACGCACACGACGACGATGACTACTTCCGCCTCTTCAAGCAAGGCTTAGAAAAGCGTGTCAAAAGGCACGACTGGGAGATTTGGGGCGACCATAAACTCTTGGCTGGCGATGTCTGGCACGATGTCATCCAAGACAGGGTGGCCGATTGCCAGTGTGCCGTCTTGCTGCTCAGCACCTCTTTTCTCGCTTCCCATTACATTGAGAACGAGGAACTTAAAAAATTCTTTGACCGTCAAAAACACGATGAGATGCTCATCGTTCCGGTCGAAATACGTCCTTGCCAGTTTGAATACCACCCCGAACTGAGCAAGCGGCAGGTGTTCCGCCCGCCCGGCAAGGACTTCGATAAACCGCGTCTCAACACCGTCGCTTTCAGCGATGTGCTGGAGCGCAACGAGTTCCAGCAACTGACGCACTGCTCGTGGAGCGACCGCTTTCTGGACGACTTCGTGGCGAAGT
>JAYSUY010000237.1:0-2059 GCA_043718855.1 Saprospiraceae bacterium
GTGGAAGTTTTTGTCTAGTTTGATGACGCTCTTGAACACCTTGAACTCCTTTTTCACCGCTTGGTCACTGATGTCGAACTTGTCGTCGAGCGGCACCGCGTAGGCGCGGGCGTACTCATCGCGGAACTCCTTGAACGCCTCCTGCTGCGCCTCCTCTGGGAACAAAGTTTTGGCAAAATCATCCACCTCAAACTCGTCGTTGTCCTTGAAGTAATCGCCGGAGCGGTTCAGCGCGTCAATCGTCTCCGTGCGGTCGAGGCCAAACTTGATGGGCGCTTTCGTGGCAATAAACTCGCTGGCTAAGCTGATGTAGTGCCGCGTGTTGAAGTAGTTGTCCTCGATGGGGCGCAGGCGCAGAAACTCGTCCTTCCAGAACGAGCGCTCGTCCTTCTTTGTCACCTTATCGAGCACGCACACCCGGAAACCTTCCGCCTCGTCGAGGTTGAAAATCAGCGCAGACAACTCCGGTCGGGCCGTCGGGATGCCCTCGATGATGTTGAGCGCGAAGGACTCGGCAGTGCGCTCCGTTTTCAGGAAAGGGTCCTTCGTCTGCACCTTCCAGAGGCCGATGGCACTCACCGGCTCGCCTTGCAGCAGCAGGTCCTCGAAGTAGGCCACGAAGAATTCGCCGCCCTGAATCTTGGGCGTATCGGTGTGTTCGTAGAGTTGTTGCGCGAGTTTTGCCACCTCCTCGTTCAAGGTTTCCGGGTCTGCAAAAATCGTCGCACAACGTTGATAAACAAGGTGATTGCTCACATCCTCCTCATGGTGGAAGTAGAAAAACTCCTCCGTTTTTTCAAACGGTTTGAGAAAGGCTGGCAGCAGCATTTCCTCCGCAATGGCATGGAGCGGTATCAGGGTTTGCTTCGGGATGGTCACGCCTTCGTAGCGGTTTTTGTTGCCGACCCAAGTGGCTGCGAAGCGGACGAGGCGTGTGGTGGAAAAATCCAGCATGGTGAAAATTGAGAATTGAAAATGGAGAATTGAAAATGGGGCGGAAGGAATTGATGAGTTTTGCGGCAACAAAAGTAGCAAGCCTCCGCTTGCCCAGAAGTTGCAGCGCGGGGAATAAGTTTTCCACAAACCCTTCGAGACATCCCCGGAACGGAGTTGCGGGGTACATCACCAGCACATGGCCCGACTGCTCTACACCTTAGCCATTCACCTACTCACGGCGGGCATCCGCTTGGCCTCGATTTTTCACCCCAAAGCCAAGCAGTGGGTAGCGGGCCGCCGCCACTGGCGGGAGCGATTAGCCCCCCCCAGCCCCCCCATTCGGGGGGGTGCAGCTCCGTTTCAGCAATCTCCGCAGGGGCAAAGCAGAACCTCGACAAACTCAGAACTCTTGCCCACCGAAGCACATCTTCCTTCGCCAGAGGCTATGGCGGATAACCCTCCTTCGCCGGAGGCTACGGCGGGTAAAAGCGCGAAGTCGGGTCTAACTTTTACCCGCCATAGCCCAAGCGAAGGCGGGTCAAACTTCAAACTTCAAACTTCAAACTGTTTGTGGCTCCACGCCGCCTCCCTCGGCGAGTTCGAGCAGGGCCGCCCGATCCTCGAAGCCGTACGCGAGCAGCACCCCGACTGGCGTATCGTGCTCACGTTTTTCTCCCCCTCCGGCTACGAGGTGCGGAAAAACTACCCCCACGCCGACCTTGTCTGCTACCTACCTGCCGACACGTCCCGCAACGCCGCCGATTTTCTCGACCTGATACAGCCCGACGTGGCGGTTTTCGTGAAATACGAGTTCTGGGCCAACTACCTGTTCGAGTTGAAAAAACGCGGCACCCCTACCCTACTCGTGTCCGCTTTGTTTCGGGAAAAACAGCCCTTCTTCAGGTGGTACGGCGGCTTCTGGCGCAGGGTGCTGGGCTGCTTCACCCACTTCTTTTTGCAAAATGAGCCTTCGGCAAAATTGCTGCAAAGCATTGGTTTTCAAAACCTAACGGTGGCGGGCGATACGCGGGTGGACCGGGTGCTGAGCATCGCGGCGGGGGCGGCGGAGAATGCTGTGGTGGCGAGGTTTTGCAGCCCCCCCCAGCCCCCCCGGTGGGGGGGA
>JAYSUY010000238.1:0-5584 GCA_043718855.1 Saprospiraceae bacterium
CCCAGATTCGCTGCGCTCGCGGGTGCGCATCCACCTCCTGTGCATCGAAAACAACGGCCTCGACTTGGATGGCTTGCCTGTGGACGACGACAAATTGGACAACAAAGCCCAGATCACTGCGCTCCTCAAATTCCCCGGCAGGGATGCCATCAACGGACGCACTACCTACTATCTCAACAAGTTACGCCAGACGGTGCGCCCGCCGCATGTGCTCCACGAAATCGTGTTTCAAGATCCGATGGACAAGCGAAAAGTGCCGCTGGGCCGCTGGCTCTCCATCCGCTCGGTGGATGCGGTGGAAAACCGGGCAGTGGCCAAGGACACGGAGATTTGCCACATCGTGAAGGATTTGAAGCAAACTGGGTGCCCGCCGGTGCTGGCGAAGAAGCGGAGGTAGGGGCCTTGACAGAACAAAAAGGCCCGGTGCGCAGTGTAGCGCATCGGGCCTTTTTGTTTCTGAACCACCTGCCGCGCCTTTTACCGCGCTTCAACGGTAAGTTTTTCTACAAACAGCAAGACCTCGTCTGGCTGTTGCATTTGATCTTTAAATCTGCGGCTTGATCAAGCGGATCAGAGTCCGCTATAACTTTTCTACCGCCTCGCCTGAGAGTCCCGTATATCGAATGATTTTTTCCAGCGGCTCGCCGTCCAATTTCATCTGGCGGGCAATTTCTTCCTTGCCTTCCGCTTTGCCTTCCGCTATGCCTTCCGCCTTACCTTCATCGTAAGAAGTATCTACCACGTTCTTTAAATCTCGGTAATATTTCAAACTCTCCTCGTATTTGATCCGGTCATCTGGTGTGAATTTGGCGATCTCGGCAGCCTCAAACAGTTTCTGGAACACACGCTCCTGCAACGCAGGGGGGCGGTTTTGCAAATACGGCAGTTGTTGCAGTACATACAGCCATTTGTCAAAGTTGTTGGCCAGGTCCGACTCCGACTTGTTGAAGTTGGGCATTTCCAGATAGATGTAGGTCAATTTGTCGTAAAAAATCCGGCACTTTTGGTCTTTCAGTTGCACCTCGTGGCGCACTTCTCGTTCGGCCTCGTCTTCAGAAAAAGTAAAATCGAGGATGCCCACCATGTACACGGCGGCCAACTGATAATTCCAGTCGCCCTTTTTGGCCTGCTCCTGTATGGGGAAGGAGGCATAATACACACTGCGGTCTTTGAAAAAGTTCTGTTTGGCTTTCTGCATCTCTACGATGAAACGCTCACTGTTTTCGCCGATGCAGTACAGGTCAAAAATGGCCTTGCGATCCACCTCCGTGCTGCCGAGTTGCTCGGTGCGGGCATAGGTGAGGTCTTTGATCCGATGCTTAACGGGCAACACCTGGTTCAAAAAGTCAATCAGCAGGTCTTTGTTCGGCTCAGAGCCGAACAACTTTTTGAATCCAAAGTCCGTAAACGGGTTGATGTACTTATCGTGGAGTGCCATATTGGATTATTTGAGTGCGAAAGTAGGGGTTTATGCATAACTAAGCCTGATTCGCTGCGCTCGCGGGTGCGCATCCCTCGTGTGCACTGAAAACAACGGCCTCGACTTGGATGGCCAACCTGTGGACGACGACAAATTGGACAACAAAGCCCAGATCACCGCGCTCCTCAAATTTCCCGGCCGAGATGCCATCAACGGACGCACCACCTACTTTCTCAACAAGTTACGCCAGACGGTGCGCCCGCCGCACGTACTCCACGAGATCGTGTTCCAAGACCCGCTCGACAAGCGAAAAGTGCCGCTGGGCCGCTGGCTCTCCATCCGCTCGGTGGATGCAGTGGAAAACCGGGCGGTGGCGAAAGATGCGGAGATTTGCCACATCGTGAAGGATTTGAAAAAGGGGGATTGCCCGCCGGTGCTGGCGAAGAAGCGGAGGTAGGGCGTTGACAGGATGAGCAGAATGACAAGGCCCGGTGCGCAGCGTAGCGCACCGGGCCTTGTTGTTTCAGAACCACCTGCCGTACCTTTTACCGCGCCCCGACGGTGAATTTTCCCACAAACAACAAATCCTCTTCAGCCTGCCGCTCAATAGTGAAGTAGTACAGACCTGGCCGCAGGCGAAGCGTTTGTGGGGCGTAAAACGCCCACTTTCCAGTTGCTGCGCTTCGGTTGCTGATGGTGGGCAGCACACGAAAAAGGGGCGCTTGGCTCGAAGCGGGACGGTTGGTGTAGATTTTCAAGGCCAGCGGGTAGCGTGCGGTGTCGGCATCGGCGGGGGCCGTGCCGCGAAAAGTGATTTTCACCTGACCGTTTTCAGGGGCAAAATCTGCGTTCATCGCGGGGCTTTTCATTTCGGCGGAACCGCCCGTAGCGCGGACGCCGCTGCCCAAGCGATCCTCAAATTCGCGGTTTAGTGCGAAAGCGGCTGGGTCGGCCATGGCGATGGGGTGGTCTGGCGTTTTTTCGGACGGCTCGGAAGGAGTGGTGCGGGTTTCCGGTATAGCGACTGGCCCCGTAGGCTGGGGAGCGGATTGGATTTCCTCCTGCACAGGCGGCGCAGCAGCAGGCGAAATCCATCGCCAGCCCACCCACCCGGCCAGCAAAACCGCCAGCGCAATGCTCAGCCCTTTGAGCCAGCCATACTTCGCTGCTGGCGGCGGAGGTGGCTCCCGAAGGATGTCGCTGAGCAAGTCGCGGAGTGCAAGTTTTTTGGGGTCTGCAAACTCTTCGTGGAGTTGGCGGTGCAGTTCCACATCGGCCCGGAAGTCTGGATCAGTCGCCAAACGGCCTTCCATAGCCTTTTGCTCGGCAGTAGGGAGCGAGCCGTTCAAGTATCCTTCGATGAGTTCGTTCGTGTCTAAATTTTCCATAGCGCATCAAGCATTTTGCAACTCCGAGTATTCCGGGGCTTTCTTTACGAGTTCGACCAAGCGGTCTTTGCACTGTGATTTCCGCACACGGGCGTAGCCTTCGCTGGCAAAGCCCATCTGCTGAGCGATCTCGCCCATGCTCAGTTTTTGGAAGAAAAGTTCAAGGAGTTTTTGGCAGTCGCCGCCCAATTGGCGCAAGGCGCGGTAAAAAAGTTTGCCGCGCTCGACTTGGAGCAGGTCCACTTCAGCAGATTTGTCAGCGATGTATTTGGCGTGGTCGGGAATTGTTACCTCCGAAGCCGATCTTTTTTGCTGCCGCGACCGCCAAAGGTTGTTGCACACGCCGTAAAACAAAGTGCTGAACTTGCTGGTGAGTTGAAAATCGGGCTGCTGCGCTTTCTCGTACAGCACGATCACCGCATCTTGGAACAGGTCTTTGGCATCGTCTTCCGAGCCGCCGTAGTCGCGGACCAGTCCGCGTATGAGCGGGAACAGCGCGGCATACATTCGGGTGAGGGCAGCGCGGTCGCCGGAAAGAATGGCGGACAAGTAGTTGATGTCTTGCAAGATGGGAGGCGGGTTGAATTGGTTGATAAGGATTCCGCTATAACTTTTCTATCGCTTCGCCTGAGAGTCCCGTATATCGAATAATTTTTTCAAGCGGCTCGCCGTCCAATTTCATTTGGCGGGCAATTTCTTCTTTGCCTTCCGCCTTGCCTTCTGCTTTGCCTTCTGCTTTGCCTTCTGCTTTGCCTTCTGCTTTGCCTTCTGCTTTGCCTTCATCGTAAGAAGTATCCACCACATTCTTCAAATCCCGGTAATATTTCAAACTCTCTTCGTATTTGATCCGGTCATCGGGTGTGAATTTGGCTATTTCGGCGGCCTCGAACAGTTTCTGGAACACGCGCTCCTGCAACGCTTGGGGGCGGTTTTGCAAATATGGCAGCTGTTGGAGCACATACAGCCACTTGTCAAAGTTGTTGGTCAAATCCGACTCCGACTTGTTGAAGTGGGGCATTTCCAGATAGATGTAGGTCAATTTATCGTAAAAAACCCGGCATTTTTGATCTTTCAGTTGCACCTCGTGGCGCACCTCTGGCGCGGCCTCGTCTTCGGAAAAAGTAAAATCAAGGATGCCCACCATATACACAGCAGCCAACTGATAATTCCAGTCGCCCTTTTTTGCCTGCTCTTGTATCGGGAAAGAGGCGTAATACACACTCCGGTCTTTGAAAAAATTCTGTTTGGCTTTCTGCATTTCTACAATGAACCGCTCGCCGTTTTCGCCGATGCAGTACAGGTCAAAGATGGCTTTTCGATCCACCTCCGTGCTGCCGAGTTGCTCCGTGCGGGCGTAGGTCAGGTCTTTGATCCGATGCTTAACGGGCAGCACCTGATTCAAAAAGTCAATCAACAGGTCTTTGTTCGGCTCAGAGCCAAACAACTTTTTGAATCCAAAGTCCGTAAACGGGTTGATGTACTTATCGTGGAGTGCCATATTGGATTATTTGAGTGCGAAAGTAAGGGTTTATGGACAACTACGCCCAAGTGAGGCAGTGACTTTGAGTCACCGCTTCACTCGATCAGCACAAACCCCGCCCAATCATACGCCCCCGGATGCTTCGCCCGCACTTCGCGCTGCGCTGCGCGGAAAGCCTGCGGCACCGGCTGCTTGTCCGTCAGCCAATGCCGGTAAAACGCCGTCATAAATTCCTGTGTGCTGCGGTCGTCCACCTTCCAGAGCGACATCACCAAGTATTTCGCCCCGGCGATCTTGAACGCCCGTTGCAATCCGTACACGCCTTCGTTGCCCATGATGTCGCCCAAGCCCGTCTCGCAGGCGCTCAGCACCACAAGTTCGGTGCCGCTGAGGTTCATCTGGCTGATCTCGTAGGCGGTCAGGATGCCGTCTTCTTGGCCAACGGGGTGCTTGCCCGTGAGCCAAGCCTGCTTCGCGCCCGCCAGAATCAGCCCAGAACGAATCATCGGGTGTTCCGACATTTTGAATACTGGCTCTTGCCCAAAATTGCTGTTTGCCTTTTGCCCTTTGCTCACCGGGTCTGGGAAAAAATACCCGTGCGTGGCCAAGTGTACGATGCGCGGCGAGGGCACAGCTACTCCTAACTGCCGGAACGCTTCTTCGGTGGCGTAGAAGCCCGTGTCCACCTTCGCGCGGATGCCCGCAGCCGTGAGCGTCTGCCCGATCTCGCGCACCTCGGCGGCTGTGGCGGGCAGGTAATCCAGCACACCGCCCCGCGTGGCACTGAGGCTGTCGGGCTGGAAAGCCAGCGCACTGGGCTGCTCAATGCTGCGCGACCCAGAGGTGCCTCGGTTGGCGTAGGCGATGGCCGTGCTGTCGGTGTCGTAGCGGATGCCGCCGACGAGGTAGGCAGTGTTCCCTGACGGGGTGACGGCTGACGGCACTACGAGTTGTCGAGTGCTGCCCAGCAGCACAAGTTGGCGGCTGTCGCCAAATGCCTTGCCGTCGCTGGCAGGGATGGCGGCCAAGTTGATGCGGTGCAGCAGGCCGGAGGGCGAGCAGTAAACTGTTTTGCTGCCCGCGAGCAGGCTTTCGAGCGGCTGCCAGATGAGTTCGTAGAGGGATTTGGATTTGCTCCCGGCGGCTTGGGGGGTGTACAAAGCGTTGATTTTCAAAAAATTGTTGCCGCCTGCTGCGCCGCGCAGGAGGGTGGCGAGTTCTTTTTCTTCGAAGAGGGGGATGAAGTGGGGCTGGTTGTCGCCGGGGCGGAGGACGAGGGCTGCGTACATGATGCTG
>JAYSUY010000239.1:0-5582 GCA_043718855.1 Saprospiraceae bacterium
CACGAAGGACAGCGGATCGGCGATGGAGCGGTCCACATGGCTCTCGGCCGCGAGGTGGATGACCCCGTCGAAGCGGTATTTTTCAAACAAACCGGCCAAGTAATCCGCGTCCGTGATGTCGCCCCGCTCGAAGGTGTAGTTGGGCGAAGTCTCCACGTCGCGGAGGTTTTCGAGGTTGCCCGCGTAGGTCAGCGCATCGAGGTTCACGATGCGGTACTGTGGGTATTTCGTAGCAATAAGCCGCACAACGTGCGAGCCGATGAAACCGGCTCCGCCGGTGATGAGGATGGTCATAGTTGCTGTGGATTTGGTGATGTTGTGGATTTGGGGATGGCTTCGCGCTTGGTATTCCGGTAGGGTTTGGTGAAAATGCCAAGCGCGAAGCCATCACCAGATCACCACCTCACCAAATCCACATCAAGTGGCTACTGCCTTTTTGAAGTACTCGTAGGTCAGTTCCAGCCCTTTGGCCCTATCGAACTTCGGCTCCCAGCCCAGCAGTTGCTGCGCCTTCGTGATGTCGGGGCGGCGCTGTTTGGGGTCGTCTGGCGGCAGCGGGCGGTAGTCGACGTAGGCCTTCGGGTTTTGCACCAGCGCGAGTATCTCGTGGGCGAACTGCAACATGGTGATCTCCGAAGGGTTGCCGATGTTGACGGGCAGGTGGTAATCGCTGAGCAGCAGGCGGTAGATGCCCTCTACGAGGTCGTCCACATAGCAGAAGGAGCGGGTCTGGGAGCCGTCGCCGAACACCGTGAGGCCCTCGCCGCGTATGGCTTGGCTAAAAAAAGCGGGCAGTACACGCCCGTCGGCCACGTCCATGCGGGGGCCGTAGGTGTTGAAAATGCGCACGATGCGCGTCTCAACGCCGTGATAACTGTGGTAGGCCATTGTGATGGCTTCGAGGAAGCGCTTGGCTTCGTCGTACATGCTGCGCGGGCCGATGGAGTTCACGTTGCCCCAGTATTCCTCCACCTGTGGGTGCACATGCGGGTCGCCGTAGACCTCCGAAGTGGAGGCCATGAGGATGCGCGCACCCTTGGCCTTGGCGAGACCGAGCAGGTTGTGGGTGCCGTGCGCCCCCACCTTGAGGGTCTGGATGGGCATCTGAACGTAGCCGATGGGGCTGGCCGGGCTGGCGAAGTTCAGGATGTAGTCGAGTTGGCCCGGCACATGGACGAACTTCGTGATGTCGTGGTGGTAAAACTCGAAGTCTTTTTCCCCAGCGAGGTGAGCAATGTTGTCGAGGTTTCCGGTGATGAGGTTGTCCATGCCGACCACAGAGCAGCCTTCGGCAAGGAAGCGGTCGCAGAGGTGCGAGCCGAGGAAGCCAGCTGCGCCGGCCACGAGTACACGTTTTTTAGTCATTGATTGTCAAGCGAATACTGAAATTGAGAGGGCTTGAACGGCAAGTTGATTCGCTCAAAGCCGCGCAAAGATAGGCGACGAGAAGGCAAGGAATGTGCCAAGTGATTGGCTGGATGGGTAAGAGCCGAAAGGCGGGTTTTGCCGCGAAATTAATTTTTGAAAAAAAGAAAGGAAAAAGTTGCGCAGATAGCGTCCCGCCGTATTTTTGGCGCATCTTTAATCCAGGTGCAAAATTTTTGCACTCTACACTGCGCCAACCGATTTGCCCTGACCTGTGCATTTACCGAACTAATTTGAACAGTCGCCCCACATCTCGATCTTCCACCGAATAGAACATTCCGACCTTCGCTTTCCGGGACTCACCGATCTTTCCGCTTAATTTTTCCATTTTTTGGGCTCGATTTTGCACCTCTGCTCTCTTGAGGCGTGTGTCTGCATCAACAGGTACGCGCGTTCCCTCATTTCTTCAATGCTTCGTGAGCTATGCTCTACGATACCCTTAAGTTTTTAACCGAACACTTGAACCAAACCTTCCTCGCTGGTGGCACACCCGGGGGCGAGGATTTGGTGGAATGGGGCAATATTGCACAGTTGGAAACGCTGAGCAACAACAACAATACGCTGGAGAACAGGATCGTACTCACGCTTGCCAATCTGGAAGAGGAAAAAACGCTGAAGAATGGCAAGAACATCACTGAATTAGGGAACATCAAGATCACCCACCCGTCGCCCATCCACCTGAACCTCTACTTGTTGTTCAGCATGCGCTTCACCGACTACGACAGCGCGATCAAGCACCTGTCTTCTGTCCTGCATTTTTTTCAACAGCGACCTGTTTTCACGCGCAACAACACGCCCGCTCTGCCGGTGGGCCTCGATAAGTTGGCCTTCGACTTGGTGACCATGGGCTTTGAACAGCAAAACCACCTGTGGGCGGTTTTTGGCGGGAAACACTATCCCTCTGTGCTGTACCGGGCCAAAATGATCCAAGTGCTCGAACTGCCCGTAGACGAAGTTTCGGTGATCAAACGCATCACATCCAACGAAGAAAACGTAGTCCGCTGAACCATGAACATTTGGTACGAACCCATCTTCGACGTGCTCTTTGAGCATACTTTCTACGCCGACGGCTTTTCCCCGGATTTTAGGGCGGTGCCGACTGTGGAGACGCAGCGCATGATGCGCAATTTGGGCTTGGTGATGAAACCACTCCCTACCGGGTTGCGAGTGTTCTGCAAATTGGACACCCATGCCAGTGTAGGCACCACGTTCTACGCCGCTACGCTCTTGGACGCTCCATTCTCGCTGTTGTTCAGGCTGGAAATGACCAACAACTGGTTCGGCAACTTTACCGACCTGCCCGCCGCTCGCTCGCCGCAGCAGTTTTTCTACTGCTCCAACCGTGTACAGGTAAGCGGTGCCACCCCCTCCAACCTGCTGCTCGGCGAGGCAGAAAGCACGGGCGGTAAAGTGGGCGCCGCTGACTTGCTCACCGTAGTTGGCAGCTCCGCCGCTTGGTCATTTGTCGTGCCGAGCGGCCAGACCACCACCCAAATATCTTGGACGGATGCAGCGGGCAACACCTTGCTCCAACAAGATTTCGCCAAAAACGAAGAACATCGCGTACAGGCAAATTTCCCGAAACTGCACACGCTGCCGGATGGGCGCTATCGTGTGCTCACGACACCAGGCACCCCGAGCGGTAACCGTATTTTTCTGAAAAACAGCGCATTGGCGGAGCAACCCCCCTTTGGTGTGCTGGAGATTTTCAGCCACCCGACGCACAACGATTACCGTTTCCGAACAGAGGAGAACGTGAACGTGAACGGCCAGATCGAGAGCCTCAGCCGCCTTTCGCCCAAAACCTACAGGGTGCGCTTCGAGCGGCGCGCGCTCCCGTGGCAGTTTTTTGTGGTGCGCCGGAGCAGCGGCCCGCCCGACGCAGCTAACCTGCAAGTATCCTACGGAAGCAACCAAGTGCCATATCCCAACGCAGTGACGTTTGCCGAGCAAGCGGTGGTGGGCGAGCCGAACAAGCGGCTTTTTCGCAGCAACGTGCCGCTGCCCTTTTTTCAAACCCCCAAAAAAGGCATCGAACTCCGCAACAAACCGGCATCGCCGGCCATCGAGTCGCTGCCCAACCTGCCCAACCCACCGGTAACCGCCGTTCGCAGAGACGGAGCCGGCAACCTATACGCCGAGAGCGTGATCTACATTTAAAATCAACCACACCTTTCGTTTATGCTCAATCCTGCCGAAATAAAACGCCCGGGCGTTTACATTGACGAAGTGCCCAAGTTTCCGCCCAGCGTGGCGGAAGTGGCTACGGCCATCCCTGCCTTCATCGGGTATGTGGAGCGGCTGACCTACAACGGGCAATCCCTGCAAAACCGCCCAACGCGCATCCGCTCGTTGGCCGAGTTCACCGAAGTCTATGGCGGCGCATTTCCTGTGGTGCATGGCGCTGCCCAGATGAACATCACCATCGGCCCAGACGGGAAAATCGCTGGCGTTTTGCCCGACCTGAACCCGCTGCTGCGCTTCAAGATGTATCAGTCGCTGCAAATGTTTTTCGCCAACGGCGGCGGTGCGTGCTACATCGTGGCGGTGAACAACTACTTCAACGGTGCCAACCCACGTGCGGTCTCCGACTCGGAACTCATCGCGGGTCTGTCCTCGCTTTCCAAGGAGGACGAGCCAACCCTCCTCGTGTTCCCCGATGCGACCTCGCTGGCCGATACCGACCCCGGCAAAGCGGCCTATCACAGCATCCTGAAATCTGCGCTCACCCAGTGCGCCAACCTGAAAGACCGCTTTTTGGTGGCAGATGTGAAGAGCGGCACATCGCCCGCTAGTACCAACATCGCCGACTTCCGCGACGGCATCGGGGTGAACAACCTCTCCTACGGGGCAGCCTACTACCCCTGGCTCAAAACCATCATCGGCTTTGAACCCGACGAGGCGAACATCTTGGTCAGCGGCGTGGTGTATCGCCCACAAGAAGGCTATGTGTCTGCCCCTCAGAACAATGTGCCGCTCAACCGGCTCGTCCAGCCAGCGGCAGGCTCCACTTTGATCATCAACGGAGGCACACCTGCTGCCAACAAGACGTTCACCGAAGTGACCAACTCCGCACTCTACCGCTACATCAAAGAAGAACTGGCTAAGCAAAAAGTGCTGCTGCCTCCTTCCAGCGCGGTAGCGGGCGTGTACGCTTCCATCGACAATACCAGAGGGGTGTGGAAAGCCCCGGCCAACTACAGCCTCAACTATGTCGTCGAACCGGCCTTCAAAATTGACGACGACATCCAGGGCGACCTGAACGTACACTCCACTGGCAAGTCGGTGAACGCCATCCGCACTTTTGAAGGCAAAGGCTCGCTGGTGTGGGGCGCGCGCACCTTGGCAGGCAACGACAACGAGTGGCGCTATGTCCCCGTCCGCCGCTTCTTCAACTTCGCCGAAGAGTCCATCAAAAAAGCCACGGAGCCTTTCGTCTTCGAGCCTAACGATGCGAACACTTGGGTGAAGGTGAAGACCATGATCGAGAATTTTTTGCTCAACCAATGGCGCGCTGGCGCGCTGGCTGGGGCAAAGCCCGAACACGCCTTCTACGTCAAATGCGCATTAGGCGAAACGATGACCTCGTTAGACATCCTCGAAGGCCGCATGATTGTCGAGATCGGGATGGCCGTCGTCCGACCAGCCGAGTTCATCATCCTGCGTTTTGCACACAAAATGCAAGAATCATAAAAAAACATCAACGCCATGGTTTACAAAACACCGGGGGTTTACACAGAGGAAATCTCCCTGTTGCCCCCATCGGTAGCAGCCGTAGCCACTGCAATCCCCGCCTTTGTCGGCTACACCAAGGCCGACAAAAACGGTACCGCAGACAGCCTACGCCTGAAACCGACCCGCATCGTGTCGCTGCTCGAATACCGCCAATTGTTCGAGAACGCTGCGGACCTGCCCAGCGCGCCCAGCGGCTTCGTGCCTACTACTTACAAGGTCATTTTGGAAGATGGAAATGACAACATATTGGAGGTCAGGCAATTGGACGGAGCCAATGAACGCCGTTTCCACCTGTACAACGCCCTGCGCCACTACTTCGACAATGGCGGCGGCCCATGCTACATCGTATCGGCAGGCTCCTACTCTGATGCGGTCGCACTGGGCACCGACACCACTGGGCTGCAAGGCGGCTTGAAGGCGGT
>JAYSUY010000240.1:0-5580 GCA_043718855.1 Saprospiraceae bacterium
CCCACATCACCATCCCCACGCACAGCAGCAAGGCCGCGAGGCCCTTTGATTTCAAAGACAAAGCACCCTGCTGGGCGCTGGCAAAAGACATGGAGCGTACAATTTTTTTCATAAAAAACAGCATTTGAAAAAGCAGTAGAAAGCGATGTGAGCAGATGGAGACCTGCCCAGCAGTGGGGAGCAAACAAGCGACCACTACCTCGGCAGAAGTACAGAACAAGAGCAAAAAAGGTGAGGAAAAATGCCACTCAGGCAACAAGCCGCTGAGGCTACGCAGGTCCGCGCAAGGCGATAGAAGGATCTTTTCTCACGAGATGAAGCGGATTAAACAAAAGCGGTACAAACGTACACCGAACCCCCTGAACCCTGTGTGGGGTGTCCAGATTAAATTTTTGGTCACGCCGGGAAACTTTACGGTAGCCCATTACCTATGTCTGTTGCCTTCAAAGCATCTTTGGTCTCTCGTCGCCAAACACACAGGATTGGAAAACGGATGAAACGGATCGAGCGGATTAGAACGGATTTCTGAATAAACTTAACTGGAGCGTTTAAGTCAGCGCGTCAAAAGAAGTGATCAATCTGTTCCAATCCGCTCGATCCGTTTCATCCGTTTTACAATCCTACCCAATTTGCGGGATGGATAAATTTTTTCAACAAAACAAAATCATGCTGAAACATTCCCTCACTTTCTCACTCCTCACCTTTACCCGCCGTAGCCTCGGCGTAGGCGGGCTCCTCACTTTCTCACTCCTCACCTTCTCACCTCTCCTGTCTGCCCAAGACTTCGCCGAAGTTGATGAAAAAGCCCGCCAAGTCGCCTTCCCCAAAAACCAGAACGTCGCCCAACTCGCCGCCGACCTCACCAAAGGCCTCAGCACCGAAAAAGAAAAAGCCCGGGCCATCTACGTCTGGCTCACCGAACACATCAGTTACGACGTGCGCACCGCCTTCGATGAAGATGCCGAAGCAGAAGAAGTGGTGGCCAAGCAGAAATCTCGCGTGGTGCTGAAATCCAAAAAAGCCGTCTGCGAAGGTTACGCCAACCTCTTCTGCGACCTCTGCTCGGCTGCCGGGGTCAAAGCCTTCAGGGCCGTCGGGCCAGTGAAAAACATGTACGGGCGCATCCCTCGCAGCGGCCACGCCTGGAACCTCGTGCGGGCCGACGGCCAATGGGGCCTCGTGGATGCCACCTGGGGCGCAGGCAACGTAGACGATGAGGCCCAAAAATTCGCTCGCCAGTTCAATCCAGATTTCTTCTTCGCCGCTCCTGAGACGATGATCAAAAACCACCTGCCCACCGATCCGCTCTTCCAACTCAGCACCCAACCCATTAACCTGCAACAATTTAAGATGAAAGAAGAGGAGCGTGCTGCCCTGCCACTTGCTCAACCAGACCTCACTTTTGCCCACCTTGCCGACAGCCTCAACGCGCTGGCCGAACTGGACTCCAACGCCCAAGTCCTCAACTCCATCGTCCGCACCCTGCGCTTTGATCCCACCAACAACCGAGCCCGCTACTACCTCGCCGTCCACCTCTGCAACGAGTCGGTGCGCATCTTCAACGCCTATGCCACCGAGCAAAACCAGATGGTGCTCAACAAAGTCCGCCCCACCAAAGCCATCCTGCAAGGCTACGATGCCCAGATCGTCGAAGCCGAAAAATACGCCCGCCAAGCACTCGCCGAAGCCGACCGAATCGCCGCTGGCGATCGCTACTGGAGCGCATCGGGCAACATCAAGCGCAACGCCAAGGACATGATACGCGACTGCGGCAACTCTAAAAAACGCAACGACGAGTCGCTGAAACGGATGTGAAAGGAAGGGAAACCGCAAAACTGCAAAATGTAAAACCGCAACATGTAAAAGGCGTGATGCCCTCCAGAGCCAGGGCAAACGCATCAAAATTTAGTGGCCCCAGAGGGGCAAAATATTTGTAGAAATTGAGGTCAAAATCCTTTGGAGAGGTGCATACCGGAATATTTTCGGTGCGATGCACCTCAACTCGTATCTTCTGGCTGATTTCTACAAATATTCAGGGTGCTACGCACCCATTTGCCCTCATCACCCATTTTGATGCGTTTGTCCTGTGGCTTCTCCCTTTCCTTTTGCGGTTTTACATTTTACATTTTGCGGTTTTGCAGTTTCCCTTTCCTCCTTTCCCTTTCTTTTTGCGGTTTTACATTTTAAATTTTCCGGTTTTGCGGTTAAAAATCTTCCTCTTCGCCCGTCGAAGCCTAAGCGTAGGCGGGTTTCTCGCCCTCTCGCTCGTCCTCACCGCCCAAACTCTCGTCTATCCCGTCCGCTCCGGCCACAAGTGGGGCTACGTCAACAGCCGGGGAAAATGGATGATCAAGCCTCGTTATGAGGCGTTTAGCGAGAGCGATCTGCCCTGGAACGTACACCCGGAGCAGAGCCAACTGGGCCTCTCGCCCTTCCGGTTGGTGGAAGCCGCGGGCAAAGTGGGGCTGAGCGATCGTACCCTGCACGAAGTGTTGCCCTGCCAGTACAAACGCATCCGGCCCCTCAGTCAGCACTGGTTTTCCGTCGAGAGTGACTCGCTGTTTACCCTCGTCAACCGCCGAGGCGAGACCGTGATCGCCGAAAAATTTGACGACATCTGCGCCATCGATACCTTCCACAACCGCCGCGCCGAACGCTTTTTTGTCAAGAGAAACGGCCTCTGGGGCGTGTACCAACTCACCGGAGGACTGATCGTGCAGCCGCAGTACGACGACATTGCGTCGGCCACCAGCCCCCAATATTTTCGGGTAAAACCGCCCGGCTCGCGCTTCTGGGGCCTCATCAACCTCCGCAACGAGCGGGTGCTGCCGCCCGATTATGTCGACATCCGGGCCATCAGCAAGGATTTTATCGCGGTGCTGCAAGAGGGCCAAAACTGGGTGGCGATGGACGATCGTGGCAGCCAACTCTTTGAACCTAAGTGGGTTAGGCTCGAAATCCTAAACCGCCACCACGTCTGGGTGCAAGACATTGACCAACGCTCTGCCCTCTGGAATGTGGCCCAACGCCGCTGGGTGTCGTCTGGCGATGGTGGCCAGCAAGCCAGCGCGTATTTTCCGATGGACGACCGCTTCATCGTACCCTTCATGTTCGGCGCACGCGGCCTGATGGATTCCACCAGCCAAGTGCTCGTGCCGCCCCGATTCTACGATTCCATCACGCTTTCCGGTCTGCCCGACTACTACCGGGTGCGCAGCCTGAGCCGCAACTGGGGCCTGCTTCGGGCCAACAACGGCGTGGTGGCCCTTCCTTGCCGCTACAATTCGCTCGAACCTTTCCGTGACAGCCTCAGCATCGTCTGCAACGATTTGGGCTGCGGCGTGTACAACGGTCGCTTGCAGGAACTCATCGCGCCGGCCTTCGAGCGCATTGAGCGTGAAGGAGATACGCTCAATGTGTATGGAAAAACCGACGCGCTGCTCCGCTACAAAATCGAGCGCGGCGGCCAACTCACCTTGCTCGAATCCTTCGACGACGTGCTGCAAATCCGCGTCGGTGTGGACCAAAATTTTGTGGAAGCCCGACCGTTCCGGGGCGACCGCAACCCCAGCACACGGGCGCGGCGTGGCCCGCGCGGTTTCTACCTCCTCACCAGCCTCGACAGCACGTTGTGGTGGAAAAACGATTTCAGCACCTGGAAACTGCTCCGCCGCAGCAACGGGGAGTACACCGAGCGGCTCTACCCCCCACTCGCTTTCGAACACGCCGAGCCGCTCACCCCGCAAGATTTGACCGCCGTGTACCGCTCCGACCTGACGGTGAAGGGGCGGCTGGCGCAGATGTACGCCAAAGACAAAAACCTGCTGAGCCGCTTCGCGCTGTTTCGTTTTTCTACCGGAAAATTTGTCACGGGGCCTGATTTTCAGGGCATTAGAGCCGAAGATTTTAAAAAAGGCTACCCCTGCGCGGTGTTCATCGATACGCTGGGGCGCATGGGGCTGGTGGATCGGCTGGGCGTGGTGCGTACCCGGCCCGACGGGTCGCCGCTGCGTTTTACCTACATCGGTGAGTTCTCGCAAGGCAAGGCCCGCGTGTGTACGGGCGGGGTGCTGCGGCTGCCCGACCCCGACGAGGACTACCCGCCGATGGAGGTGTACCAAACTTTTGCGGGCCGATTTGGGCTGCGGGAACCCGGCTCGGCGGGCTACGAGTATTCGGGCGGTCGCCCGCTGGTGGTGGCGGCTACGGAAAAAAGTAAGCCACGCTGGGGCTTCATCGATACGCTGGGCAATGTGGTGTTGCCGCCTGAGTACGACTTTGTAAGCGACTACGATGCCGACACGATGGCGGTAGTGCATCAGAATGGGCTGCGGGGTTTGATCGACTCCAACGGTGTACGCAAAATCGAGTGTAAGTACCTGAGGCTCATCTCCGAAGGCCGAGGTATCTACAAGGTGGCGGTGAAAAATCCCTACCTGTTTTACTACAACCAGCACGGCCACCAGTACTGTGTGCCGCGTTACGACCGCTATTTGGGCTTCTCCGAAGGCCTGTGCGGGGTGCGGCGCGATTCGCTCTGGGGCTTCATCGACAGCACGGGCCGCGAGCGCATCGCTTGCCGTTTTGCGCTGGTGCGGCATTTCTCCGAGGGCCGTGCGGCGGTGCTGGAAAACGGTGTTTGGGCCTTCATTGATACCGCTGGCGCGGTGGTGTTCAGCACGGGTTTGGGTAGGAGTGGCGGGGCGGATTTGGGCTATTTCACCGGAGGTTTGTGCCGCTTCCGACAGAACAAAAAGTGGGGTTTTTACGACCGAAACGGCAAGGAGAAAATTACACCTAACTACTTCTATGTCAGCGATTTTTATCAGGGCGTGGCGGCAGTGCGGGCCACTGATAAGTTTGGCCTGATTGACACCGCCGGGCAGTACAGGCTCAAGCCGACGCGCTTCCTCTGGATCAGCCCGTTCAACGCACATGGCTTGGCTCAGGTACGCGATACGAAGGACGGCTTGGTGGGCCTGCTCGACACAGGCGGCAAACTCGTAGCACCGCTGAAGTACATCAGCATCGACACATTTTTCGGCGGTTGCGCCCGGGTGCGCGGCGCGGCGGGCTGGGGCCTCATCAATGCGCAGGGCCGCGAACTCATCGCGCCGGGCCTGTACGCGGGCCTCTCGCGGGTATCGGAGGGCATCTTGGCGGCTTTGCCGCAGTTGCAGACGGAGTGGATTTATGTGGACACGTCCAACCGCAAGATTATCAATGCTTTATTTACGGCTGTTGGCCCTTTCCAGTCGGGTTACGCGATGGTGAACGAGAATAAAATCATCAGTCGGCGGGGCTTTCAGAAACTGCCACCGGGCCTCGAAGTCAAGTTTTTGGCCGAAGGTATATTCGGCATGGAGTCGTCGAAGGGGGCGTACTTTGGCAATGCGGGAGCTGAAAACCTGTTTGGCCGCTACTTCGAGGATGTGAAGCCGTATGAAAACGGCATCGGCAAGGTGAAAAAAGGCGGTAAGTGGGGAGCGGTGAATCGGCGCGGGGTGGCGCTGGTGCGTACCAAGTTCAACTTCGTGCATCCGCAGCGCGACGGCAACCTGATCGTGCGCCCGCCCAACC
>JAYSUY010000025.1:0-6814 GCA_043718855.1 Saprospiraceae bacterium
CCTTTTTTGCCCCTTGCCCCTTGCCCCTTGCCCCTACGGCTCAAAAAAACCGACGCTAGCCCCCACCCAATCTTTGCCTTTGTTGTAGCGAACGCCCACCATTTCGCCCTTGCTCATGCGCACGAGGTTGTTTACCAAGCGAGGTTTTACCCAGTCCTTGTCCCACACGATCATCATGCGGATCTCGCATTTGCTCGGCTCTGCGGGGTTGGTGGTTTGTACTCCAGCGACGTACTCCACCTTGCGTTGCAGGATAAAATTGGTCGGGTCGTCCACCGATTCTACGTCCTCGCGCGTGATGTTGATTTTCACGCCCTGACCAGAGAAGGAGAAAAGCGGCTTGAGTACCCAGTTTTCGAGATCGTTAGGTATGGTTTTCAACTCATTGACAAACAGCGTAGTAGGCACAAATGGCGACTGCATGAACGGTAGCGTATGCTTCGAGATGCGGAAAAACCAGTTCGGGTGGCCCACCCACTGGGCATTCACCTCAGTGGTCATGTCCCATTCGCGGGGCAAGTCGTTGCGCTTTTCCAGTTCGTCAAAAATGATGCGATTGTAGATGCGCTCCACGCCGACACGCCGCCCGTCATCGTCGAGGTAGTACAGGTCGCGGCCCTCGCGCTTGAGTTTGGAAAGGCACAACACCTTGATGCCCAAGTGATGGCGGCTGCCCCAAAAATCGATCCGCGTGTTTTGTTTTTCTGGCTCCACTTCCAGCAGGATCACATTCTCGGGTTTCGAGTCGCCCACAATCACCTGCCGCAGCAAGTTGATGTAGCCCTCCCCGTCCAGCCCGCCAAACAGGTGGTGAAAATCAGCGGGTATGTCAAAGTTACGCCGGTACGAATCGGCCAGCAGGTGCTGAAAAAAGTAGAGCGAAGGGAAGCCCTGCATCTCGATCAGTTGCGGAGTCAGGCTACCGTTAGCGGCGCGGCAAATGCCGAAATCAAGTTGCAGAAAAGTCGTGTGATCGTCTTCGCCTGGCACCTGCAAGTGGGCAGGCAAAGCGGCTTGGCTGCGTTGCTTGAAATCCGCTTCCGTCAGCGTCGCACAGATGTCCTCCACGCCTTGCAGCAGTTGGGCCTTGAGCGATTGTGGTACAAAAATCGGCGTTTCTGCGATCCGAAACGTACACGCCTCGCCGTAGGCCGTATTCACGGAGTTTAAAAATGCCGCGTATTTCTCCTGACTGAAAGCGGCGTTGAATTGTTGACGGACTTGTTGGTGCATGAGAAAGTGTAAAGTTCGAGAGTTCCAAGTTCGAGAGTTCGAAGTTTGAACTCTTCCGTGCTGCTGGCAAATGTAGAATGCCTGTTGGATTTAGCCGTTGCAAAAAACTAAACTCGTGTGCCATTGCTGTCATGTGCTGAGCATTTACCCGGCGAGTTTCTACTTTTGCCCCCAGAGACTTCAAACTTTGAACTTCAAACTTCAAATTCCTAACCAGCAAATCCACAGTCAAACATGATTTTACAAGGTAAAAAAGGCATCGTGTTCGGTGCGCTCAACTCGGAAAGCATCGCTTGGAAAGTAGCGGAAAAATGTGTGGCCGAAGGTGCCCAGATCGTGCTGACCAACGCGCCCGTCGCCATGCGCATGGGTGAAATCAACGTATTGGCCGAGCAGTGCAACGCACCCGTGATTGGTGCCGATGCCACCTCGCTCGAAGATTTGGAAAACCTCGTGCGCCAGAGCATGGAGCACTTTGGCGGGAAAATCGACTTCGTGCTGCACTCCATCGGGATGTCGGTCAACGTGCGCAAAGGCAAATCCTACACCGACCTCAACTACGAGTGGATGCAAAAAACCCTCGACGTGAGCGCCATCTCCTTCCACAAACTCATGCAGACCATGTGGAAAATGGACGCGATCAGCGACTGGGGTAGCGTAGTCGCCCTCACCTACATCGCCGCCCAGCGCGTGTTCCCCGATTACTCCGAAATGGCCGAGTCCAAAGCCCTGCTCGAATCCTTCGGGCGCAGTTTCGGCTACCATTTTGGCACCGCCAAACGCGTACGGGTCAACACCATCAGCCAGTCGCCCACCAAAACCACCGCTGGCCAAGGCGTGAAAGGTTTTGGAGAATTTTTCGACTACGCCGACAAAATGTCGCCCCTCGGCAATGCCCCAGCCGAAGACTGCGCCAACTACTGCGTCGCCCTGTTCAGCGACTACACCCGCTACGTCACCATGCAAAACCTCTTCCACGACGGCGGTTTCTCCACGATGGGCATGAATCCGGCGATACTGGTGAAGTAGTGATTGGTTGACTGGTGATTGGTTGACTGGTAACCAATCACCAGTCAACCAATCACCCCTTCGCCCGCAGGGCAAATTCCTTTGCAAAATAAGTCAGGATCACATCCGCGCCCGCCCGCCGGATGCTCAGCAATGCCTCCGGCATGGCCCGCTCGAAATCGAGCCAGCCATTGCGGCAGGCTGCACTCAGCATCGCGCACTCCCCGCTGACATGGTAAGCTGCGATGGGCAGATCGAACCGCTCCTTCAACACATGAATCACGTCGAGGTAGTGCAGCGCGGGTTTCACCATCAGCATATCTGCACCCTCCGCCGTGTCGAGCGCGGCTTCGATGATGGCTTCTCTGCGGTTGGCGGGGTTCATCTGGTAGGTTTTTTTATCGCCACTTTTTGGGGCTGAATCCAATGCATCGCGAAAGGGGCCGTAGAACGCACTGGCGTACTTGGCCGTGTAGGCGAGGATGCCCGTCTGCGTGTGGCCCGCTTCGTCGAGCGCACGGCGGATGAAGCCCACGCGCCCGTCCATCATGTCCGATGGCCCCAGCATATCGAAGCCAGCCTCGGCTTGGGCCACCGACATCCGGGCGAGGATGGGCAACGTGTCATCGTTCACGATGTAGCCGTCGCGCACCAGCCCATCGTGGCCGTCGCTGCTGTACGGGTCCATCGCTACGTCACTGATGAGGCAACACTCCGGGAAGCGTTTTTTCACCTCGAGCGCCACTTTCAAGTAAAAATTATCGGGCGACCAGCTGTGCGTCGCGGTGGTGTCCTTCAGGTGTTCTGCCACAGCAGGGAACACCACGAAGTTGGTCAAACCGAGGTTCATGCACTCCTCGATTTCGCGCAGCAGGTTGTCTGGCGACAGCCGAAAAATACCCGGCAAGGAGTGGATTTCGCTGCGAATGTTGCTGCCATCCAGCACAAACAGCGGGAAAATGAGGTGTTCGACGCTGAGGTGCGTCTCGGTGGCCATGCCGCGTATGGCGGCGGATTGTCGGTTGCGGCGGGGACGAGTGAGCATAGGTAGGGAACGATGAACGATGAACGATGAAGGAGGAGTAGCCGCGCAGACAGCCGAGGCAATCCCGATAATCGGGAGGAAACGGATAGGACGGATAGGGCGGATTAGACGCGGATTTTTAGGTGTGAGGGGCAAAATCCGTGTCCTATCCGTCCCATTCTTGTCATGAGGGAGGGAGTGGGCGCTACTTCTGGAGCAAGATTTTTTCCGTCCAGACTTTTTTTCCAGCAACAAACTGCGCGAAGTACACGCCGCTCGCCAGCCCGCTCAGGTCGATTGAGTGGTCGCCCGGCTCCAGCATAGCGCGGTACAGCACCCGGCCTTCTTCACCAAAAATGCGCAGTTCGCCCCGGGCCTCAATGTTGCGGAGCTGCACGAGATCATGTGCCGGGTTGGGGGAAATGTCGAGCGACCCGACCCGCCAGGGACTCGCGGTGCCGACAGTTCCAATTTGCTGGAAGCCCGCAAAGAAAAATACCGTACTCGTCAGTGCAGGCACCACGCAACCGTTATGATTGGCCGTAGAATTCACGTCAATCGCATCGAAGTTGGGCGCGCCGATGGCCTTGAAGGTATCCCGGGCCAAGACGGCATTCTGGAACGGCACCTGGTCGTCGGCCATGCAGTAGAACAGGCGCATGGGGGCTTTGGGCAGCCAGTTGTTGTAGGTGTTGTTGGCCCGGAGTGCCACATTGACGGGGTGGTCGGGATTGGTTTTGATGGCCTCCACTGCGCTTTCTTGCAGCATCTTGAACGGGCGGCAACTGCCTTCGTTGGCGGTGATCAGCGTGATAAGTTGCTGGTTCAACTGGCTGAGGCCGATCTGATTTTTGTAAAATTTATCAATCAGCGTAGCGTAAGCGGGCTTGAACAGATCGGTCAGGTCAGTGAAAATATTCCCGTACGCGGTCTGGTATGACAGCGCGGTATTCGGGATATAGGCCGGGTACAAGTACACCTGATCGGTCAGGATCAAGTTGCGCATCACCTCGCCAATGCTGTACGGCCCGGAGAGCGGAGCGGCGGCGGTGACGGCAAATTCTTGAGCCGGGTCTTTTTCGATGGCCCGGTGCACGGCCATCGCCGCGTGTCCGCCCTGCGAGTAGCCCGTCACGAAGACTTGGCTGTTGGTCTGCACCTGCTGCTGCGCACCAAATTCGACCGCTGCGCGGAGCATATCCAGTGCCACCGAGGTCTCGCTTTCGGCATGGACGTAGGGGTGAAATCCGCGTGACTCACCCAAGCCCAGGTAGTCGGGCATGAGGGTGACGTAGCCCATGCCAGCAAACAGCCAGCCGATGGTGCCTTCGCCGTCTTGCAGCACATTGAGGGACGGCACGTCCTGCTTAGTGCCAGAAGTGCCGTGCTGATACACCAAGCGCGGATACACGCGGGCGGGGTTGTTGGGTACCACGATCAGGCCAGAAGCGGTGTCCAGCACCCCCTTCAAATCGGGTGTGGTGTACAGCACTTTGTAATATTTCACCCCGTACTGGATGAACGGCACGTTGAATTGGGCGATCAATTGGGTAGCAGTTTTGCTACCGAGCAGGGTGGCGGAAACTAATTTTTGCGCCGAAACCGAAGCGACTGAGCAGAGGGCAACAAGGAGGAAAAGGAGGGTGCGTAGGTGCATAATGTGTTGATTTTAAAAGTTTAGCCTCACCCCCGGCCCCTCTCCAAAATGGAGAGGGGTGACGTGATGAGACATTTGTCGTGCCTCCCCTTTCTACTTTGGAGGGGCCGGAGGCGAGGTGTTTGTCGTGCCTCCCCTCTCCACTTTGGAGAGGGGCCGGGGGTGAGGCTAAAACGCATCCCCGAAAGCAAAGTTTGCTTTCCGATCCGTCCATTTGCCGCGTGTGAAATCCGGGAACGCCTGCGGGCTGCTGCCCGTAGCGATGCTGGCCTCCGAGAGCGGCGTGATGGCGAGCCAGGTAGCCGCATCGTACACGTCCATCTGCGGCGCGATGTTCTGCTTAGCGCACTCGATGAAGTGGTGGAACACGAAAAAATCCATGCCGCCATGCCCAGCAGCCTTCGCATCAGCACCGTAGCGCTTCCAGAGTGGGTGGTCGTATTTGTCGAGCCAGGGTTTGGCCTCCTCCCAAGCGTGACCCTTGCTTTGGCCCGCGATGTGGAGGCTTTTGTTCAAGTCCATCCAGATGCCCTTCGTGCCTTGCACCCGGAAGCCGAGCGAGTAGGGGCGCGGCAAATTGGTGTCGTGCGAGAGCAGCACGGACTCGCCGTTGGAGGTTTTCAGCACCGTCGTCACGATGTCACCAAGGTTGAACAACACGTTGGCATTGGGGTGGTTGGGGCCGCCTTTGGGGTGGTTCACGATGTACTCGTGTAGGCCCCGGCTCTTGCTGGCAGTGGCTGTGAGCGATACGAAGCGGTTGCCCCGGTTGATGTTGGTGTACATGGCGATGGGGCCAACGCCGTGCGTCGGGTACAGGTCGCCGTTGCGGTGTACGGAGTGCTTGGTGCGCCATTTTGCCTCCGAAAAGCCTTTTTCCCCGAACTCTGCGCCGGAGTCGTAGGGATTGATGCCGTCGTTGAACTTCACGCCGCGCAGGTCGTGCTGGTAGCCGCCTTCGAGGTGCATCATCTCGCCAAACAGCCCTTCGCGCACCATCTGGAGTACGGCCATCACGTCGCGGCGGTAGCACACATTTTCCAGAAACATGAGGTGGGTGCCGGTGGCCTCGTGTACGTTGACCAACTGCCAGCACTCGTCGAGTGAAAAACCACCGCAGACTTCGGTAGCCACGTACTTGCCCGCTTGCATAGCGGCCACACACTGCTCGGTGTGCCACTCCCAGGGCGAGGCGATGAGTATCGCGTCCACGTTTTTGTCGGCGATGAGGCGCAGGTAGTCGCGCGGGCCGTCGGCGTACACGGTAGGTTTCTTTTTGCCTTTTTCTGCTATCATTTTGAGGCAATCGGCCACCATGCGAGCATCGGGGTCGGCGATGGCGACCACTTCCACGTCGTCGCGCATCAGGGCCATTTCCACATGGTTTTGCCCGCGCATACCCACCCCGATGAAACCGAGGTTGATTTTGCTTTTGGGTTTGCCGCCCGAAAGGATGGCAGGAGCGGTGGCGGATTCGGCTTTTTCTGCTGAAAGTGCAGCAGGAGCGGCGAGCGCGGCTCCCGTGAGGAGGGTGTTTTGCAAAAATGTGCGGCGATCAAGCATGGTGTGGGCATGTGTCCCGGAACTCCGTTCCGGCAGTGTGAAGTGAGCAGATAGAGGCTCGCCCGGAACAGCGTCGGGGTGCGGCCCAGCCGCAAATCTCGCACAACGCTGCGTTTTGGAAAGTTTTGAATTTCGGTAAAAACTTAGCCGTGCGCCCACCGAAACAAGAATAGGACACGGATGGGACGGATAAAACGGATTCAAACAGATTTTGTAACTATTTAGCACCCTGCTTAACTCCGCAGGATGGGAGAACGGATGAAACGGATCGAACGGATTTCAGCGGATTGCCGTTTTTGAATTTAGATGTACTCAAAAAAATCAAAAAA
>JAYSUY010000241.1:0-5578 GCA_043718855.1 Saprospiraceae bacterium
CTCCCCCCCTTCGGGGGGGCTGGGGGGGGCCGTCACCGCTGGCGGGCGCGTCATCGCCCTCACCAGTTTGGGCAAAGACATCCCCTCCGCGCTCCGCAAATCGAACCGCAACGCCAAAGTCGTGCAGTTTGAGGGAAAAAACTACCGGCGCGACATCGGCAAGGATTTGCTGTAGCGGCCCCTCAGGAGCCGCAGCGTGTTGGGTTTTTGAGGGGAAATCGTTTTACTTTTGCGGCCAAGTATCCCGGAACTCCGTTTCGGGCCACATCACACTCCCGGAACGGAGTTCCGGGGTACTTTCAAAAAATGGCTACACCGCGCACCGTCGCTTTCCATACCCTGGGCTGCAAACTCAACTACTCGGAGACCTCCGCACTGGCGCGGCTGTTCGAGTCGAGCGGCTATTTGCCCGTCAAATTTGAGGATGGGGCGGATATCTATGTACTCAACACCTGTTCGGTAACGGAGCAGGCCGACCGCGAGTGCAAAAAAATCGTGCGCCAGGCCTTGCGCCAGCAGCCCGACGCTTTCGTGGTGGTCACGGGCTGCTACGCGCAACTGAAACCGCAGGAAATCGCCGACATCCCGGGCGTGGACTTGGTGCTGGGCGCGGGCGAAAAATTCCGCATTCTGGACTTTGTAGACGACCTTTCCAAAGCGCAGGGCAAGGGCATGGTGCAGGCAGGTGAGGTGCGCGACGTAAACACGTTCAACGCTTCGTTTTCCTTCGGCGACCGCACCCGCTCGTTCTTGAAAGTACAGGACGGCTGCGACTACAAATGCTCGTTCTGCACCATCCCGCAGGCGCGGGGTGCGAGCCGCTCCGACACGGTGGAGAGTGTGCTGAAAAACGCTCGCGAGATTGCCCAAAAAGGGGTGCGAGAAATCGTGCTGACAGGCGTGAACTTGGGAGACTTCGGCAACGGGACGGAAGTGATAGAATGCACCAAGCCAAAAAAAGAGGCGCTTTTTGTAGATTTGGTGCGGGCGTTGGAGGAGGTCAGCGAAGTGTCTCGCTTCCGCATCAGCAGCATTGAGCCGAACTTGCTGACCGACGAGATCATCGGTTTGGTGGCTGAAAGTCAGCGATTTATGCCGCACTTTCATATTCCGTTGCAATCCGGCAACGACAAGCAACTCCGCGAAATGCGCCGCCGCTATAGCCGCGACCTATACGCTGAGCGGGTGGCGACCATCAAGCGCCTGATGCCCCACGCTTGCATCGGCTGCGACGTGATCGTGGGCTTCCCGGGCGAGACGGAGGCGGATTTTTTGGAGACTTATCAGTTTTTACAAACGCTCGACGTGTCGTACCTGCACGTTTTTACCTACTCCGAGCGAGCCAACACCCCTGCGGCAGAGATGCCGGGCCGGGTGCTGGTGGAGGAACGCCGCCGCCGCAACCAAGCCTTGCGCGGCCTTTCGGAGATGAAACGCCGCACTTTTTACACCGAACACGCCGGAACGCTGCGCCCTGTGCTGTTTGAGCAACACAAAGACCCGGCCCTGATGACGGGCTTCACGGACAACTATGTGAAGGTGGAAATGCCGCTTGATGCGGCGCGTCTGAACACGATTGCACAGGTGCGATTGGGTGATTTGTGCCGCAGCGGTGAGGCTTGCCAAGCGACTATAGTCGAATAAAAACAGAACGGCGGCATGGAGTTGAATCTCCGTGCCGCCGTTCTGGTTTATTCTAAACAGCCACTTTTTTTCGCGTTTTAGCCACTGCTTTCGGATGTACTCCATTGGACTTTGCCTTGTTGGCGATGTCCAAGCCGAGCGCGAAGGCCAACACTTCGTCCATTTTGTCCACATAGTGGAAATGAAGCCCCTGAATAAACTCCGGCTCAATTTCCTCCACATGCTTGCGGTTGTCCTTGCAGAGCAGCACCTCGCGGAGTCCGGCTCGTTTGGCGGCGAGTATTTTTTCCTTGATGCCGCCTACAGGAAGCACTTTGCCTCGCAGGGTAATCTCACCAGTCATAGCCAGAAACGGTTTCATGGGGCGGTTGGTGAAGGCGGAGGTGAGGGCCGAGAGCATGGTCACGCCCGCTGAGGGGCCGTCTTTGGGTATGGCTCCTTCGGGGATGTGGATGTGGATGTCCGATTTTTCGAACATCTCGTGGTCGATACCCACGCTGTCGCAGTGCGCTTTGAGGTAAGTGAGTGCCGTGCTGGCACTTTCCTTCATCACGTCGCCCAGGTTGCCCGTCATTTGCAGACGGCCCGCGCCTTTGTGTAGGCTGACTTCGATGAAGAGGATTTCGCCGCCCACTTGCGTCCAAGCGAGGCCGATGGCTACACCGGGCGCTTGCTGCTCTTGGTACACTTCCGCATCAAATTTGGTGGGGCCGAGTATCTGGGGCAAGTGTTCGGGCTTCACTGAGACCTCGTAGGTTTCTTCCATCGCCACCTTTTTCGCCACATGGCGCATCACGGAGCCGAGTTCGCGGGCGAGGTTGCGCACCCCGCTTTCTGCGGTGTAACTCTGGATGACCTTCACGAGGGCTTTATCGTTGATTTTCATCTGATTAGGCTTCAACCCATGCTCCTTTCGCTGCTCACGAATGAGGTGGCGTTTGGCGATTTCCACTTTTTCTTCGAGCGAATACCCGGCCACTTCAATGATCTCCATACGGTCAAGCAGGGCGGGCTGGATGGTGGAGAGCGTGTTGGCCGTAGCCACAAACAGCACCTTCGAGAGGTCGTACTCCAGTTCGAGGTAGTTGTCGTAGAAGGTGGAGTTTTGTTCCGGGTCGAGCACTTCAAGCAGGGCAGAGGAAGGGTCGCCCCGGAAATCTTTGCCCACTTTGTCGATTTCATCGAGGATAAAAACGGGGTTGCCCGCCTTTGCTTTTTTCAGGGACTGCACGATGCGGCCCGGCAGGGCACCGATGTAGGTTTTGCGGTGGCCGCGTATCTCGGCCTCGTCGTGGAGGCCGCCGAGGCTCATGCGGATGTACTTGCGCTTGAGGGCGCGGGCGATGCTGGCACCGAGACTGGTTTTGCCCACACCGGGCGGGCCGACGAGGCAGAGGATGGGGGCTTTCATGTCGCCCTTCAACTTGAGCACGGCGAGGTGTTCGAGTATGCGATCTTTTACTTTGGTGAGGCCGTAGTGGTCGCGGTCAAGCACATCCTTCACCTTGCGGAGATCAAAATTGTCTTTCGTGAAATCTTCCCAGGGCAGGTCGAGCAGTGTTTCGAGGTAGTTTAGCCCGATGGCGTACTCCGCAATCTGTGGGTTGATGCGCTTGATTTTGTTGATCTCGCGGGCAAAGGTTTCGGCTACGTTTTTGGGCCATTTTTTCTTTGCTGCTCGCTTGTTGAGATCTGCAAGGTCTTCTTCCTGAGGGTTTTGGCCAAGTTCTTCCTGAATGGTTTTGAGCTGCTGGCTAAGGAAGTAGTCGCGCTGTTGTTTCTCGATCTCGGTGCGGACTTTACCCTCTATCTGGTCTTTCAGTTCGAGCAGTTGCAACTCCGCATCCATGTACTGGAGGATGACCCCGGACTTTTCCTTGAGGTTGCTGATCTCGAGAATGTCCTGTTTTTGACTGATCTGGATGCCGAGGTTGGAGGCGATGAAGTTGAGCAGAAAGGTGTCGTTGTTGATGTTTTTTAACATCACGACGGCTTCGGAGGGTATCTGTGGGGACAGTTCGATGATGTTGCGGGCGGCATCGCGGACGCTGCTGATGAGGGCGCGGAACTCGAGTTTGTTCTTCGGGTTCTCGTATTCGAGCATCGAGATGCGCCCCAGCATGTAGGGTTCTTCGATGAGCACCTCGTCGAGTTGGAAACGTTTTCGGCCTTGCAAGATCGCGGTGGTGGAGCCGTCTGGCATCCGCAGGAGTTTGAGGATGCGGGCCACTGTGCCGACGGTGTAGAGGTCGCCGGAGGAGGGTGTCTCTATTTTCAGGTCTTTTTGCGACAGTACTCCCACATAACGATGACTCTCGTAGGCTTGCTGCACGGCGCGGATGCTCTTGTCGCGCCCGACGGTGATGGGGGTGACGATGCCGGGGAACAGCACCGTATTTTTCAGGGGCAACAGCGGGATGGTATCTGGAAAGAGCTCGCCTGCACGGGCCTCTTCGTCGTCGTCCAAAGAAAAAAGCGGCACAAAATCCGGTTCATCGTCAGTGGGCTGCGAAACCAGCCAATTTTCAAGCATTGTCATACCTCAACTATTTAATCCGGCAATTTTAGTCGCAATTTTCCAAATTTTTCCCGAAGGGATGGGCGAAAATATTGATTTGTGTCAAACTGGCAGCAAATCTGGCGATTGCCAAAGGTAGCCGCAAAGGTCAAATAATTTGCCAGCGCACCCGCGAAGCATTTTTGGCAGAAAAACACCGAGCCAAACGACAAAACGGCAGGTGGGCTTGACTGACCACTGAGTGGTCTAAGCCCCTAATACCGCTTCGGGTCGAAGGATTCTATCGGGATGCTGGTGGGTTTTCCGGCAGCCATTTCGGACACTAATTTACCTGTGCCAGCCCCCATACTGAGGCCGAGCATGGCGTGGCCGGTGGCCACAATTAGGTTGTCCGTTTTTTTGGCGCGACCGATGTAGGGCATCCCGTCGGCGGAGACGGGACGGAAGCCATACCAGACTTTTTCCCTCAACTTTTCTTTCAACGTAGTTAAATCTGATAGCTCACGGAAGGTCGGGTCGTCGGCGTAGCCAGGAAAAAATTTGGGTACGGCCTCTAAAATACCCTGTACCCGAGGGAACAGGATACGGTCGTTGACGGGGCCGATTTCCATGGTGCTGCCGATGCGCAACCGAGTGGCCCAGGGTGTGAGGGCGACTTTGGCTTCGAGCAGGATGCAGGGGATGCGCAGTTTTTGCTCTGCGGTGTCCACCGTCATGGAGTAGCCTTTGCCGGGCATGAGGGGGAGGTATTCGCCTGCCATTTTGGCGAGTTGTGGTGACCATGAGCCAGCGGCCAGTACCACCAAATCAGGGTTGAGGGTTGAGGGTTGAGGGTTGAGGGTCGAGCGGCACTGAACGGCACTTATCTTTCCGCTTTCCTTCTGAAAACCAATGACTTCGGTGTTGCGCAGGATTTTTACCCCTCGTTTTTCCAGCAGCGCGGGTAGTTGCTGCATGAGGGTGTTGGGGTGGAGGTGTGCGTCGTCTTTGAACCACACGCCGCCGCGCACGTCGGGGCGCAAATCTGGCTCGATGGCCTGTGCTTGGTCTCGGTCGATGACTTCGATTTTGAGGCCCAAGTCTTGTGCGGTACGGGCGACTTCGAGTTCCTCTTTTTCTTTTTTGGCGGTCTGGTAGTACATGATGCAGCCGTCTTCGGTGTACTCAAACTGCATCTGGCCGCTGGTGTGCCAAGCGGCGGTGAGGTGTTTGGAGAGCATCAGCAGGTCTGCCAGCGGGCGGGCGCTGCGGGAGACGTGTTGGGCGGTGCTGGCTCGCACGAATTTGAGGCCCCAATCCACTAAATCCCAGCGCAGCGAGGGGCGCACATAGAACGGGCTTTTTTGGTTGAACATCCACATGATGCCTTGACTGACGATGCCGGGCTGGGCCAATGGCACGAGGTGGGAGGGCGAG
>JAYSUY010000242.1:0-2053 GCA_043718855.1 Saprospiraceae bacterium
CAAACACACCACCCAAAAAGCCACATCAACCAAGTGAGACGCTCCCACCGATGCAATGCCCGGAAAGCCAAGTACCCAAAAACCGAATGACGGCTGGTAGCCTTTTTGACCATTGAAAACGGATTAATCCCCACAGGACCATCTCACCAAATAAGTTGAGACGAACCCTCCACCCCTCGGCCATCCTAACGGAGCCTGTCTACCCGGCAGGCTCTGTTTTTTTGTGCACCCATTCGCACCAACGGAGCCTGTATGAGTCGTTCGCAGTTCATACTTCCTCGTTCCTCGTTCCTGCATAGTACATCTCCATCTCCGCCTTGTTTTTGGCCGAAATCTTCCCCCGGTAGTCCCACCGAAACTCGCCCTGCGCCATCACTTGGGCGGTGCCGCTCACGTTGACGCGGCCCGGCTCGCAAGCCTCCTCCATACGAGCAGCCGTGTTCACCGTGTCGCCCCAAATGTCGTAGGCAAACTTTTTGGCCCCCACCACGCCCGCCACCACCGGCCCGAAGTGGATGCCGATACGGGCCTCGAACTGTGGGCGGCCCGCTGCACTGCGCTCAGCCTTCAGTTTTTGCAAAAAAACCTGCATCTCCAAAGCCGCACGGATCATGTCGGCGGGCTGCTCGTTGCGGTCGGAGAGGCCGCTGGCGCAGATGTAGGCATCGCCGACAGTCTTGATTTTTTCGATGCGGAAACGCCCGATGATGCTGTCGAATCGGGAAAAGCAGTGGTCCAATTCCTGCACCAACTCCTCCGGCTGTAGTTGTTCGGCAGCACGAGTGAAGCCCACAAAATCCACGAACATCACCGTAGCACATTCGTAGCGGCGAGCGGCCACCTTGTTGCGCACCGTGAGTTCGGCGGCCACCGCGCGGGGCAGGATGTTGAGCAGCAACTGCTCGCTGCGGCGGCGCTTTTCCTCGATCATGGCGTTTTTTTCGGCCAACTCGCCACGCACCCTGCGGTTGGAGCGCTGCCGCATGTAGTAGAAAATACTCAGGCTCAGCAGCAAGCCAGCCAGCGCGGCGAGCCAAATGCTCATTTCCCTATTTTTCTGATTGGCTAATTCGGATTGTGCAGTCTCGTGTTTTTTCCGCTGCTCATCGGCATATAGGCGCGACTTGGCCTGTAGCAAAGCCGACCGCTCACCGCTCCACTCGTAGGCTGCCCGATAATCGCCTTGCAGCACCGAGAAATCTTGCAAGCCTTGCACCGCTTGCAAGTTCAGTTCAGGTAACATGGCTGCCACAGCGGCCGCTCGTGCTTGGGTATAGCGGGCTATCGCATCGCGCTTTCGGCCAGCCCGTTGTGCGATCTCGGCACCGACCAGTGCTGCCTCTGCTTCGCGGGCCTTGTTCTGTACTTTCGTGGCCAACTCTGCCGCCCGCTGAGCATGGAACTCGGCTTTGCTCAAATCGTCGGCCAGCCAATTTTTGGCTAATTTAAAATGCAATTCGCACTGCTCGTCGGCAGAGGATGCGCTGCTCAGTCGGGCCTCCAATTCGGCAATGGACTGTGCTGGCAATACACCCGCCAGCCACAGCGTGAGAAAAATAAAGGTGCTGGCCAGTTTGAAATAAGACATTATTTGTGCTACAGTAAAAAAAGAAATGACCCGCAAATGAAACAAAAGATGCACAGACCATGCTTACCTTCGCGGCAGTCCCGCTTCAAAATTATAGTCTCTCCACTACACTAAGCCCGGTAAAAATGCTGTTTTAGCGGCGGTTTTACATAGGCTTAGGCTGTTTGGCCTGTTTTTTAATACCGTTTCGGTACCAATGCAGACCAAACACGTTCTCTCACACACTGTAATTTTACTTTCAAAACCATACTGCTATGACCACGATTTTTTCTCGTGCTGGGCGGTTGGCAGTGGCGTTCTTGTTCGCCGCTACCGCTCTGTCTGCTCAATCATCGGTGTCCGACGACCTCGCTCGCGCCGACAAACAGTACAACATTTACCTCTACAACTTGGCCCGCTACTCGTACGAGCAGGTGCTGAAGAAAGACCCTAAAAACGCCTACGCCCAAGCACGGGTCGGCGACT
>JAYSUY010000243.1:0-5565 GCA_043718855.1 Saprospiraceae bacterium
CGAATTTTTAGGCTGGAAACAAATTTGACGTTTTCAAAAAAACGCTCGTTCGACACGTTCCAGGCCGCCGAAACGGAAGGGAAAACGCCCCAGCGGTTGTTGCGCCCGAAACGAGAAGACCCGTCGCGGCGCACGGCGGCGCTCAGCACGTAGCGGCTTTTGTAGGAATAACCCGCTTGCGCAAAATACGACAGCAAGGCCCACTCGGTAGCAATGCCCGACGCACCGACGCTTTTGAGGTCGATCGGCGTACTCGCATCAATGTAGCGGAACAGCGGGTCGGTGCGGCGGAAATTGCTGGCCGACGCGCCGAGGTAGTCGGTGTGGTTCTGGATGGCCTCCATGCCCAGCAGCGCAGACACGCGATGGTCGCCAAATGTGCGCTGGAAATCTGCCGTGTTGTTCCACACCAGCGTCTGGTTGAACACTCGGCCTTCGTTGAGCGACGTGGGGCTGTACACCGCGTCGGAGAGGCGTTCTTTGAAGAGCGTTTCGCGCTCAAACTGGAAGTCGCCGCCGAGGGTGGTGCGCAGTTTTAGGCCCTTGCAGGGCGACAACTCTGCGAACACATTCCCGAATACGCGGTAGCGGCGGATGTGCCAGTCGGTGTTTTGGATAAAAACCAGCGGGTTGGCGTTGCCATCGCCGTAGAGCGTGGGGTCGCCGAGCAGCGAAGTGACGTTGACATCGCTGCCATCGGCGTATTTACCAGAAAAAACGGGGGCGGCGATGAGCGCGTAGCGGATGCCGCTCAGTTCGTTGCCTGCCCCGAAGCCGTCGCCCGAAGCGCCGATCACCTTGCGGTCGGTGTGGGAAAACGACAGATTGTTGCCCAGTTTGAAGCGTTTGCTGCCGATTTCGCCATTGAAACGCACTTGGTATTTGTCAAAACCTTGCCCCTTGAACACGCCGTCCTGCGTGTGGTATTCCCCCGAAAGGTAAAAATTGCTGTACTCGCTGCCGCCCGCAGCCGATAGCGCGTAGTGTTGAATCGGAGCAGGGCCGAACACACGGTCGAGCCAGTCCACATCGGGCAGCGTGTCCAGAATCGCAGGGTCGTAACTCGGCACTTGGTTGGCCGGATTGCGCAGCGTGTTGGCGTTGGCGATGGCTTCGTTGCGGATAGTGAGGTACTCCTCCGCGTTGAGCAGATCGGGCAGGTTCACGGCATTTTGTACCCCTGCGTAGGATTCAAACGTGAAGGATGGCTTGCCCGATTTGCCGCGTTTGGTGGTGATGAGCACCACGCCGTTGGCGGCCCGTGCGCCGTAAATGGCTGCTGCTGCGCCATCTTTCAACACCTCGATGGACTCGATGTCGCCGGGCGAGAACATGTTGATGTTGCCAGTCGTTGGCACCCCATCAATCACAAAAAGCGGGTTGTTGTTTCCCAAAGTGCCTGCGCCGCGTATGCGCACCGCGATGTCGTCGCCAGGCGAGCCGGTGACTTGCGTCACCATGACCCCCGGCGCTTGGCCTTGCAGGGCTTGGTCAATGCCGACGACGACGAGTTTTTCGATGTCCTTCGATTTGATGGAGGTGATGGCCGAAGAAATATCGCTGCGGATTTCGCGCCGGTAGCCGGTGACGACCACATCCTGCAACAAATCGGCGCTGGCCGTCAGAATCACGCTGAGCACGGGCCTGTTTTGTACGGGCATTTCCAGATTTTCAAAACTGACGTAGCGGAACTGTAGCACTGCGTCGGACGATGCAACGCTCAGTTTGAACTGCCCCAAAGCGTCGGTGGAGGTGCCGTTGCTGGTGCCTTTTTCCTGTACGCTCACGCCGATCAAGGGTTGGCTGTCTTCGGAAGAGATGACCGAGCCAGAAACCGAGAAGGTTTGTGCGCCAGCGATTTGCGCAGCAAAAAGGAAAATTGCAATGGAGTACGCTTCCTTGAAACCTCGTAGGTTTTTAAAACCTACGAGGTTTAGCGAGGCGGCAAGGCCCACACAGGGCGGAAAATTTTTGACCGTAAAAAAATGACCCATAGCGACCTGATGGTTTAGACTGCCAAAGGTCGGCCACAGAGGAAAAGAGAACTGATACTATCGTGTAAATGTGTGGTACTTTTATGGGGCGGCTGGGCCGGTCTCAACCCACGAATTCATTCGTGGGAATGCTCAAAAGCCCCATCATCCCAACCGATTCATCGGTTTTGCGCCGAAAACCGATGAATCGGTTGGGATGAGCCTTGTCCCACTCGCTGCCTCAAGAATGAATTAGTGGTTTGATTCGCTCCCCACAGAGGCATTTGAACTTTGAATCTGCGTCATCTTTTACAGCAATGAACATTTACCGCGAAATCACCCCCCTCCAAGCCCCGAACGTTTTTGTGGTCATCGATTCCACCCGCAACGGCTTCGATTACCCGATACACAACCACCCGGAGTACGAACTGAACTTAGTGGTGGGTATGTCTGGCACGCGCATCGTGGGCGACAGCACCGAGCGGTACACCGATTTCGACCTGGTGCTGCTCGGCCCTTACCTCTACCATAAGTGGGATGGCGACGCGCAGATGCAACAGAGCGGGCAGCCGTACCGGGTCATCACGATTCAGTTTGCGATGGACTTGTTCGGTGGGCAACTCTTTCAAAAAGAGCGTTTTATCAAAATTCGACAGTTGCTCCGGGATGCTGGCCGGGGCATCCATTTTCAGGGAAAAACCTTTGAGGAGGCGATGCGCATCATGGTCGGCCTCACCGAGGACAGGGGTTTTGCCAATATTGTCGAGTTCTTGCAACTGCTCGACCTGCTTTCCCAGTCCGCCCACACCACTTTTTTGGCGAGCGAAGGCTTTTCGCCGCAGGCGCTCCGGTCCGACAGCAACCGGATACAGGTGGCCTACGGGTACATCCTGAAACATTTCACGGACCCTGCGCTGAAAATCGGCGACGTGGCTGCGCAGGTCAACATGAGCGACTCGGCGTTCAGCCACTTTTTTCACAAAATCGCCTTCCGCAGTTTCACTGATTTTTTGATTGACATCCGGGTGGGACATGTCTGCAAACTTTTGCTGGACACCGATGAGACCATCAATCGAATCTGCTCTAAATCAGGCTTTAACAACCTCGCAAACTTCAACCGCCTGTTCAAAAAATACCGCTCCTGTACGCCGGTGGAATATCGCCGCCGCTACTTGGAAAAAGGTGAGTTCGACTGGGTCAACCAAGTCACGCCCTGGCAGTTTATGCCTCAGAAAGCAGGCGGCAAAGAACCCATCAAGCCGATGGCATACTCGACCCGCTTGGTGCATTTTTAGTTGGCCGACTTTCCGCCCGAATCCTACTTTTGCCCCCTCAAACCTTCCTCCGACCTTGCAATTTTTCGCCCGCATCCTCCGCCGTTGGTACCGCAGCATCCCGCAAGACGAATCTGGTCGGCTCCTCTGGGGCCCTTACCTGCGTCGTTTAGCCATCAAATTTACTCTATGGTTTTTTGGCATCACCATCGGCTGGGTTTTGGTGTATGCCGTGCTGCCTGTGCCGATCACGCCGCTCATGGTGAAGCGCTGCTGGCAGCAGGCCTGGGATTCGGAGCGCGATGTGCGGCTGAAGCACGACTGGGTGTCGTTCCAGCGCATTTCCCCCAACCTGCAACTGGCTGTGGTGTGCGCCGAAGACCAAGATTTCCTCGAGCACGCGGGCTTCGATTTTGAGGCCATTGACAAGGCCATCGAGTACAACCAGACCCACAAAAAAAAGCGCGGAGCCAGCACGATCAGCCAGCAGACGGCCAAAAACGTGTTCCTCTGGCCCAGCCGCTCATGGCTGCGCAAGGGTTTCGAGGTGTATTTCACCTTCCTCATCGAGGTACTGTGGAGCAAGGAGCGCATCATGACGGTGTACCTCAACAGCATCGAGTTTGGCGACGGTATCTACGGCGCGGAGGCGGCGGCACAGCATTTTTTCAAAAAAAGTGCCCGCGACCTCAATCCCGATCAGGCCGCGCTGCTGGCCGCTGTGCTGCCCAATCCACTGATTTACAAGGTGGAAGCACCCGCTGCGAAAATCACCAAGCGCCAGCGGTGGATCAAGCACCAGATGCACATGTGGGACAACAAAATCGACTACGACAACCCGAACACGCCGAAAAAAGACAAGTAGCGTTGACGGCTTGACAGCCTTAGCAAAAGATTTGCCCCTCTCCAAGTCATTTTTGGGCATCTTACCTCATTCCAGTACCCATACATTTTGGCAGATGCGGTTTCTACTTTGGAGCGGTCCAGATGGAAAAGCATCAAAAATCGTAGGTGTTTTTGTCTCAACCTGAAGCCCACCTTTGCCTCAGGAATGGATTTTGGCTGGGCTTACGACAACTTTTTGAGTACCTATCTTGGTTGGGCAACGCTCTGCCCCTTGCCCTAAAATCGATATTTTCGACTTGATACGGCTCATTTCACGCTTGTTATTTTGAGAAATTGCTGTTATTTTTCTGAGATAATAAATTGATTGTCAGTTAAAAGCCATTATTTTTTTAGTGATTAATTTTTGAGAAACCTCAAAAAATGTCTTTGGCCAAATCCAGAAGCCGGAAGACTTTTGTTTCTTCTTGTTTTTGAATGCCTACTACTTTTTACACCACCTTTTTCAAACCGTACGCCGTACATTTTATGAAAGTGAACACCTACTTTTTCTCTCCAAAAACTGGCCTGCACAAAACCGGATTGCTGGCCTTTGCTTTTTCTCTGTTCACCATATCCATGTCGTGGGCCAATACCTACACGGTGAGCAACACCGACGACGACGGCCCAGGCTCGCTGCGGCAAGCCATGACAGATGCCAACGACAACCCCGGCGCTGATGTAATCAACTTCTCGGTGGCCGGCACGTTGGTGCTGTTCTCGAACCTGCCCAACATCACGGATGCCCTGACGATTGACGGCGCGACGGCACCGGGCTATGCCATCGGTACACCATCGTTTGTCATTGAAACCAGTCTCAATGGATTCTTCGCGATTGAGCCAATCGCCTTGACCATCAAGGGTTTGGCGATCCATCAGTCTGGTATCCTGAGCGGAAACGGCCTTCATGTTTTTGCCCCTACTGGTATGGTGAGCATCCAGCATTGCAATCTGAGCAATTTTGAAACAGCCATCTTGTGCTACGGCGATGCCAACTGGACGCTGACCGACAACGACCTGACCACTTCGGCTCGCGGGCTGAGTTTCACGGATGTCAACACGGGCACGATTGCGGCTTCTGACAACCTGTTTGGCAGCACAGACGTGGCGTATTACGCCCTTCAGTTTGAAAATTGCTCGAACAAGGTCATCGGCGACGAAAACGCCTCGCCTGCGGCTGACATTCTGATCCGAGATTCAGATGGTTTGAGCAGTGCCCCGAAGGCTATTCGTACGGACAACTGCTCTAACTTGACTTTTGATAACCTTGACCTCAACTTTCCGACTAGTGGGTCTGGCTCCTTCGGCCTTGCCTTGCTGGCCTCGTCGGGCAACATGATCGTCAAGAACTGCAACCTCCGAAATCGCGGCTCACTGATTTGCAATGGAAACGCGAACTGGACAGTGACCAACAACGATTTGGTCATGTCTAACCC
>JAYSUY010000244.1:0-5557 GCA_043718855.1 Saprospiraceae bacterium
TAGGCAGCACCCAGGGCCGTCGTCTCTTGCACCACCGGCCGCTCCACCTGTACCCGGAGTATGTCGCTTTGAAACTGCATCAGGAAGTTGTTGCGCACCATGCCGCCGTCCACCCGCAGGGCGCGGAGTTGGATGCCAGAGTCGCGCTCCATCACGTCCAGCACATCCTTGGTCTGGTAAGCCACACTTTCGAGCGTAGCGCGGATGAGGTGCGAGCGGGTGCTGCCCTGCGTGAGGCCGAAGATGGCGCCGCGCACCTCCGAGTCCCAGTACGGCGTGCCGAGTCCCACGAAAGCCGGCACGAGGTACACGCCTTCGGAGGAATCGAGGCTCTGCGCGTGGCGCTCGGTGTCGGCAGCGTCGGAGAACAATTCGACTGTGTCGCGCATCCATTTCACCGCTGAGCCAGCCACGAAGATGGAGCCTTCCAGCGCGTATTCCACTTGGCCGCCCAAGCCCCAAGCGATGGTGGTGAGCAGACCGTTCTGAGAGGCAACTGCCTCACTGCCAGTGTTCATCAGCATGAAACAGCCGGTGCCGTAGGTGTTTTTTGCCATGCCTGCGGCGAAGCAACCCTGCCCGAACAGGGCGGCCTGTTGGTCGCCCGCGATGCCGGAAACGGGGATAGCCCCCCCCAGCCCCCCCGTTGGGGGGGAGATTGCTCGCTCTTGGCTGTTCTCGTTGCTGCTGGAAAACTGGTCTCCCCCTCCAGTGGTAGAGAGAGAGGCCAAGCCCGAAACTTCTCCCCCCCAACGGGGGGGCTGGGGGGGGCTTAAGAGTTCCGCTCGCACATGGCCGTACACCCCCGATGAGTCCATCACCTTCGGCAGCATGGTCATCGGCACATCCAGCGCTTCGCAGAGCGCTTCGTCCCAAATGAGGTCGCGGATGTTGTAGAGCATCGTGCGCGAGGCGTTGGTGTAGTCGGTGGCGTGGGTGCGCTCCTCGGTCAGGTTCCAGAGCAGCCAAGTGTCTATTGTGCCGAACAGGAGGTGCCCGGCGAAAGCGTCGGCCTGTGCGCCTGGCACGTTGTCGAGTATCCACTTAATTTTGGTGCCGGAGAAATAAGCGTCGATCAGGAGGCCCGTCTTGTAGCGCACCTCTGGGTCTAAACCTTTGGCTTTCAGAGATTCGCAGATATCCATCGTTTGGCGGCTCTGCCATACGATAGCGTTGTACACAGGTTTGCCGGTGCGCTTGTCCCATACCACCGTCGTTTCCCGCTGGTTGGTGATGCCGACGGCGGCGATGTTGCGTGTGCCCACTTTTTCTGCCACCTCGCGGACGCAGCACAGCACGGACTCCCAGATTTCTACCGGGTTGTGCTCCACCCAGCCGGGCTTAGGGTAAAATTGGGTGATTTCCTGCTGGGCGACGGCGATGGTGTTGCCCAAGCGGTCGAAGGCGATGGCGCGGGTGGACGTGGTGCCCTGGTCAATGGCGAGGATGTAGGACATTGTTTAACGATGAAATATGAACGAGGAACAATGAACGGTGACCCTCCTTCGCCTACGGCTACGGCGGGAAAACGCTGGTGAATTTGAGCAAAAGTACATCTCGAAGCGAAAGACACTCTATTTTTGAGACGCGATTTCGCAGCGTTCATAGTTCATCGTTCATCCTTCATCGTTACCTAAACCATGCTCAGCGCAGCCGTCCAACAAAAACTCAACGACCAAATCAGCAAAGAAGCCTTCGCCTCCCATGCCTACCTTGACTTGGCAACTTGGGCCGAATCGAAGGGCCTCGCCGGGGTCGCCGAATACTTCTACCTCGCCTCCGAAGACGAGCGAAGCCACATGCTCCAACTCTACAAGTACCTGAATGCCAACGGCGGAGCCGCACACTTGGCTGTCGGCAGCGACCCACTCCGCACGGATTTTGCCCACCTGCTCGACGTGTTCCGCTACGTTTTTGACTTGGAGCACAGCGTCACCGTAGCCATCAACGACCTCGCCACCTGGTGCCTCCAAAACGGCGAACACGCCACGTTTTTTTTCCTCCAAGCCTTCGTGGCCGAGCAGCAAACCAGCGAGCGCAACGTATCGGAACTCATCGCCATGATCGAGCGTGTGGGCTACGAGGAGCGCAACCTGTATTATCTGGACAAGACGTTCAGGAAGATGAACACCGGAGCGGTGGCCGAACCGTAACGCCGACTGCCAGTCGGCCCACACACCCGCATGGCTCTTTGAACACCGATAAGTACTTGAACACAATTAGTTGACATTAAACATATAGGCACATAGGACACATAGTTTTGACAATCAGCACTCTATGTCCCTATGTGCCTAGGTGATTAAATCTACGGAGGTACTAACCGCCGATACCACCGACTTATCCCGCTTCGCAAAAAGCGGTCGGTGGTTTCGGCAGTGTGGGTCAAGTCGGTGTTTCATTTTTGACAGCATAAATCCTTCATCATGAACTTTTTACAAAAAAAATCCGCCCTCGCTCTCGCCCTCCTCCTCACCGCCCTCACCTCGGCCTTCGCCCAAAACTTCCCCAACGGCTTCAACTTCAACCTGCCCGAATTCGACGGCACCGCCCAAGCCTTCCTGCCCACCTTCCCGGCCTACACCATCGGCGAAAGCCAGCGCGTGACGGCGCAGGGCGAGCAATTCGTGGCCGCCGGGCAGCCCCTCCGGTTTTGGGGCGTGAACATTGTGGCCTCCGGCGCTTTTCCCCCCAAAGACAAAGCGCCAGGCATCGCCGCCCGGCTGCGAAAAATGGGCGTGAACCTCGTGCGCTTTCACCACTTGGAAAACAACTGGAGCGGCACCGATGGCTGCATCTTCGTGTACGCGCAAGGCTCCCGAAAACTCAACCCCGCCACCCTCGACCGCCTCGATTTTTTCATCAACGAGTTGAAAAAGAACGGTGTGTACGTCAACATGAACCTCAACGTGTCGCGGGTTTTCCAAGCCTCCGACGGGGTACCGGGTGCCGACTCGCTGGTGGATTTTGCCAAAGGCGCAACCCTCTTCGACGGCTACCTGCAACACTTGCAGAAGGAATATGCCGAACAATTGCTCGGCCACACCAACCCCTACACCGGCCTGCCGCTGGCGAAAGACCCCGTGCTGGCGATGGTGGAAATGAACAACGAGAACACGCTCTACGGCTACTGGAAGGATGGCGCGCTGCGCCCCTTCGCCGACGGCGGCTCGCTGCTGCATCGCCACTCTACCTACTTGGACGCGGCGTGGAACCTGTTTTTGCAGAAAAAATACAACTCGCCAGCCGCTCTCGCTGCCGCTTGGAACGTCGGCACCGTGCCGCCCGGCGCGGGCGAACTGCTGCAAAACCGGGGCTTTGAAGTCGGCAACGTGAATGCGCCCTGGTCGCTGGAACTGCACGAAACGGCTCAGGCCACCTTCGTCGCCGTCAACGGAGGGGCGCACACGGGCAACTTCTCCGGTCGCCTCACGGTGAGCCAGGTGACCGGCACCGACTGGCACATCCAGTTGAAAAACACCGGATTTTCGCTCCAAAAAGACTCCATCTATGTGCTGCGATTTTGGGCGAAGGCCGACAAAAACACCCAGTTTTCGGCCAGCGTGGTGCGCGACAACGCGCCCTACACTTGGTACACTGGCAGCACTTACAGCGTCGGCACCACTTGGAAGGAATACACGCTCAGTTTCATCGCGCCCGAAACCAACTCCGGTTTTGGACGCATCAGCCTCAGCCCGCTGCAAAACACGGGTACCTTCTGGTTCGATGATTTCAGCCTCGCCCCGCCCAGCGTGAGCGGCGTGCTGCCCGGCGAAGAACTCTCCAAAAACAAGGTGCGCCGCATCCTCTGGAGCGAGCGGCTGCTGTACTCGCTGCCGCGCATCACGGACATGGGCGAGTTCTACATCGAGACCCAAAAAAGCCACTTCGACGACCTCCGCGCCCACCTGCGGGCCAATGTGGGTGTGCTGGCCCCTATCACCGGTACCAACGCGCTGGTCGGCCCCGCCGACGCGGCCCACCAAGAGGACTTCGACTATCTGGACGACCATAGTTATTGGGATCACCCCGGGTTTCCCAGCGGGGCTTGGGACGGCTGGAACTGGCTCATCGGCAACCAGCCGCAGGTGACGGCCAACCCGCCGCAGCCTTGCACGACTTCCGCTTTTTCGGGGTTAAATTTTTTGGGCAAACCCTTCACCCTCAGCGAGTACAACTACTCGGCCCCCAACCGCTGGCGAGCCGAAATGCCCGCCACCATCGCCGCCTACGCCTCGTTTCACGGAGCCGATGGCATCATGTTTTTCGACTACAACAGCGACCTGACTTGGGAGGAGGACGTGACGGACGGCTTTTTTAGCCTCAACCGCGACAACTCGGTGATGGCGCTTTTCCCCTCTTGCGCTTGGGCCTACCGGCGCGGCCTCATCGCGCCCGACCCGGCTCCACTCACGGTGCAATACTCGCGGGCGGGCATCGGCCAACTCTCCAAGCAGGACAATGACGGTCGCTGGGGCCGCTTCACGCCCTACGACAAAAGCCTGCTGCTCAGCCGCTCAGTGCGTACCACATCGTACCGCGCTGCGCAAAACAGCGACTTCGCCACTTTACCCGCCGCAGGGCAAAACCCCTACACCACCTCCACCAATGAGACTCGCTTGGACATGGGCAAGGGTGTGCTCACCACCGCCACGCCGGGCTTTTGCAGCGTCACGGGTTTTCTGAAAAACGCCCCCAATACCCCGGCTGGCGACCTGACGCTGGTGCAGGGCAGCGATTTTGGCTCCGTCACGTGGGTGTCGCTCAGTAGCGCACCGCTGAAAACCGCCCAACGCTCGCTGCTCACCGTCGCCTCGAAGCAGCAGAACACAGGCATGATTTGGGAAGGCACCACCACTGTCCACGACGACTGGGGCAGCGCGCCGACGTTGCAACTGCCGCTCGCACTGACGATGCGGCTCAGCATCGCGGCCACGTCCATCCGGCTGTACTCGCTTGACAGTCAGGGGAAAGAAAGCACGTTCAAAACCTACCAGCCCAACCCGGCGGGTTTCTTCGACATTACGATTGACCAAAACCAGACGAAGACGCTGTGGTACGGCATCGAGGCCAGCGGCCCGAATGTCGTGGCGGCGGTGGAGCCTAAGGTTGAGGTGAAATTTCAAATCAGCCCCAATCCGGTGCGCGATGTGCTGCGCGTGTGGTGGTCGCAGCCGCTGCCCGCAGGTGCTGCACTCACGCTGACGGACGCGCAGGGCAGGACGCTGCGCTCGGTGGTTTTGACTTCAGAAAATGTGGTGGAGGTGCCGATGGGGGATTTGCCTGCGGGGATGTACTTTGTGGTGGTGCAGGCGGGAGGGGCGGTGTGGAAGGAGACAGTGAGCAAGTGGTGAGTACCCAGTCTGCTTTTTGTGCGGTTTTCGGGAAGAAATTGCCTCAATTTTCAAATTTGATTCCCTATTTTTACCTAGCACAACGCACACGACATGACCATCTGTCTTAGCCGAAACTCCGACTCAATTGGGCAACTAACCTGCAAGTTTGTTTGGTTGGAGTTGCGGCCAACAATTAGATTGTCGTATTTTTTACGTTTAGTAAA
>JAYSUY010000245.1:0-5552 GCA_043718855.1 Saprospiraceae bacterium
CTGGCCCCGTCGAAACCATCTTGACTGGCACACCGAGGTAGGCTTCCAAATCTTCGAGGTAAGCACGGGCTTGTGTCGGCAAATCCTCAAACGAGCGCACTTCATCCAGCGAGCACGACCAACCGGGATAAGTGCGCAGCACTGGCTGAATCTCCACATGGCAGAGGTCGTAGGGCAGATCAAGTTGTTCCTGACCACCGATGCTGTAGTGCGTAGCAGCCGCGATTTCAGCAAACATATTCAGCACATCGATCTTGGTCATGCACAGTTCCGTCACGCCGTTTAGCATGATGGTGTAGCGGAGTTGTGGCAAATCAATCCAGCCACAGCGGCGGGGCCGCCCGGTGGTGGAGCCAAATTCTTGGCCCTCTTGACGCAGCCGTTCGCCCACCTCGTTGTCCAATTCTGTAGGGAAAGGCCCGCCGCCCACACGAGTGCAGTACGCCTTCGTGATGCCGATCACCCGCCCAACACGCTGCGGCGCAACGCCCAAGCCCGTACACACGCCCGCCGTGATGGTGCTGCTCGAAGTCACAAACGGGTAGGTGCCAAAATCGATGTCCAGCATGGAGCCTTGCGCGCCTTCGGCCAGTATCCGCTTGCCCGCTGCAAGCGCTGTGTTCAGGTAATATTCGCAGTCCACGAAAGGTAGGCTGCGCAGCGTATCAAGGCTTTCGAACCACGCGGCTTCCTCGCCAGCCAAGTCGAACTGCACGGACGGGTAAATTTTCAACAACTCCAAGTGCTTGGTTTTCAAGGCTTCATACTGCTCTCGGAAGCCTAACATTTCCACATCGCCCACCCGGAGGCCGTTGCGCCCGGTTTTGTCCATGTAGGTCGGGCCGATGCCTTTGAGCGTGGAGCCGATTTTGGCTTTGCCCTTGTGCGCCTCGCTCGCCGCATCCAGCCAGCGGTGGGTGGGCAGGATGAGGTGGGCCTTGCGCGACACCAACAGCCGCTGCTGAAACTCCACGCCGCTCTGCGAGAGCGAGCGCAGTTCGCGCTGAAACACCACCGGATCCAGCACCACCCCATTGCCGATGAGGTTGATTAGGTTTTCCCGAAAAATACCTGACGGCACGGTGTGGAGGACGTACTTGTTGCCGCCAAATTTGAGGGTGTGGCCAGCGTTGGGGCCACCCTGAAACCGCGCCACGATGTCGTAGTCATTCGCTAGGTAGTCCACGATTTTCCCTTTGCCTTCGTCGCCCCATTGTAGGCCGAGGATAACGTCTATCTTTTGCATGATGCTAAAATGCTGTTGATTTGAAGGTTTGGTGATTTGGGCATTTGGTTATTTGTTGATGTAGAGCGGCATGGGTTGGTCATTTTGCGAAGCGTGGTGTCTGGGTGTCAAATCACCGCATCCCCAACTAACCCAGTCTCCAAATTACTCCATGGCCACCATCCGTGTCGGCTCCATCATCTCGTTTCGCATGGCCACTTGGCGCAGCGTATTTTTAGCCACATTTTGGAAAGCCTCGGCTACCAAGCCCTCGGTTTGCAGCACGGCGGGCCGCCCCTCGTCGCCACCCTCACGGATGCTCTGCACGAGCGGTACTTGACCGAGCAGCATCGAGTTACTCTCCTTCGCCAAGCGCTTGCCGCCGCCCTGCCCGAAGATAAAGTATTTATTCTGAGGCAGTTCGGCTGGCGTAAACCAGGCCATATTTTCCACCACACCCAGTATCGGCACGTTGATCTGGGGCAGCAAAAACATATTCATCGCTTTGATGGCATCGGCCAGCGCGACCTCCTGCGGGGTCGTCACCAGCACCACGCCGGTGATGGGCGCGGTCTGCACGAGGGTCAATTGCACGTCGCCAGTACCGGGCGGCAAATCCACCACCAAAAAATCGAGTTCGGGCCACAGCACATCGTTGAAAAACTGCTTGATGATGGCCGCCAGCCGGGGGCCGCGCAGCACAACCGCCTGTTCCGGCTCGATGATGTTACCGATGCTGATGCAGGGCATCCCGTAGGCTTCGAGCGGCACCATTTTCATCGTACCCGTCACGTCCTGCACTTTGGGCCGCTGCCCCACGAGGCCGAGCATAGTGGGGATGCTGGGGCCGTACACATCGGCATCCATCAGGCCGACTTTTGCGCCGAGTTGCTTGAGGCCGAGCGCCAAATTGACAGCGACGGTGCTTTTTCCCACACCGCCCTTGCCAGATGCTACAGCGATGATGTTGCGGATGTGCGGCACCGTGCTGCTGCTCTGCGGGCTGCCCGGCGCGCGGGCCACGAAGTGGGCATTGACGTTGGCCTGCGGGTAAATTTCGGCGATGGCTCCGATGCAAGCGAAGTTCAGTTCGGCTTTGCCCTGCATTTGCAGCGAGGGCACTGAGAGCTTGAAATTGACGGTGTTGCCTTGAATATCAAGGTCTTGCACCATACCGACCGAAACGATGTCGCGCCCAGTCTGAGGGTCGCGCACCGAACGGAGGGCGTTGAGGATTTTTTCTTGATCCATGTGTTGATTTGAAACGGCGGCGAAGGTAAGTCAAACAAGTCTCACGGCGCGTCAAGCCCGCGCCACTACTCCGTCGCTTTTTTCCGCAAAACAAAACCTACCGCGCTCATCATATCTTTGCCGCAGCATCGCCGATGGGCAAAAATGATGGTCATCCTGTGCGCTCACCTGAGGCGACCCTGTGGCGGGTAAAAATGACGAAAAAAATGACGAAAAAAAGCATTGCCATCCTCACTGGCGGAGACTCCGAAGAACGAGTGATCTCGCTGCGCAGCGGCCAAGTGGTGCGCGAGCACCTGCCCGCCGACCGTTACCGCTGCTACCTGATCGACATCCAAAAAGCCGACTGGCGCGATGTGGAGTCTGGCACAGCGGTAGACAAAAATGATTTTTCCCTGACGCTTGACGGCGAAAAAATCCGCTTCGACTGCGCTTTCGCGGCCTTGCACGGCAGCCCGCTGGAGGATGGAAAAATGCAGGGCTATCTGGAAATGCTCGGCATCCCATACACCTGCTGCGACGGCTACGTGAGCGCCCTCACAATGAGCAAGCACAACACCAAAACACAACTCGCACCCTACGGGGTACCTATGTCGCCCTCTGTGCTGCTGCGCAAGGGCGAACCGGTGGATGAAGCCCAACTGCTGGCCTTGGGCCTCCCGATGTTTGTGAAGCCCAATGATCACGGTTCCAGTTTTGGGGTGACCAAGGTAAAAACCGCCGACGCGCTGCGGCCCGCCATTGAGGAAGCGTTTCGGTTCAGCAACGAGGTGATGGCGGAGGCGTTCATGCCAGGCCGGGAGTTTTCCAACGGAGTGCTGCGCGTAGGCGGCGAGATCGTGGTACTACCCATCACGGAGATCATACCAGAAACCGAATTTTTTGACTTTGCAGCCAAATACGAGGGCAAATCGAAGGAGGTGACCCCTGCCGACCTCTCGCCCGAACTGACCCGCCAATGCCAGGAGCGTACCCGATTGGTATATGATGCGCTGCAATGCCGGGGCGTGGTGCGGGTGGATTACATCCTTGTCGGCGACACTTTCAACTTGCTGGAACCCAACACAATACCCGGTATTTCACCTGCCAGCATCGTACCTCAGCAGGCGGTGGCACACGGCTGGACGCTGGGCGAGTTTTTTAGTTTACTGATTGAGGAGGCCCTGCGGGGGTAGTTGGAGTTTTAACCCCCGTTCCTGTGGCTGATGCAAAAACCTCCATAGTAGTTGTGGTCGACCTGCGGCGACTGATAAAAATGGCTGGGACGCACTTCATTTTGCACTTTGCCCAAGTGAGGGCTTTGCGTCTCGTAGAAGAATTCCGGGAAGTGCTAGAGGTCTGACAGTTGAAGTGCGTAGGCCGGGGTGATTCGCCTACGAGGGAGTCTACGGTTGTTCAAAAGCAAGGGCCAACTGACCTGAGTCAGTTGGCCCTTGCTTTTCCTTATGCAAAGCGTCGCTCAACAGTGTTTTGAAAGGTTTTTGACAACCGATCACTGCTTGGAAAACTTGATCGCCTTGCTCCCGCTTTGCGTGTTCAATATCAGAAAGTAAGTGCCTGCTGCCAAGTTGGCGGGCAATGTGATCTGTTCACTGTTCAGTCCTGCATTCCGCTTGACGGACTGTGAGAGTACACTCAATTCCCGGCCCGTCGCATCGTATAAAGCGAGGGTGAGTTCGCAGGCAGTTTCGAGGGTGTAATCTAGGCGTGTTTCGCTCCCCAACACGGGGTTGGGCGCAACCGCAACGTTTTGGAACGCTGGGCTCGGCTCTTCTGCCCGCACGGTGATGTCGGTGATGAAACGGTGTACTGCACATGCCACCTTGCTCTGATCTCCGAAGGCAGCAGTTTCCCTTAGCCATCCCAGCCCAATCAGCTGTCCGCTGGGGGTCAGGCTGATGTGATTGTAGATTTGGACCGCGTACTTGTTGTCATTCAGCGATAAGGAAAGGCGGCCTTGATTGCCAAAAGCGGGGTCAAGCGTACCGTTCGGTTTCAGCCTCGCCAGAGCAAATTTAGTGTCTGTCGTGGTGTTGTAGGTATATCCACCAAGTATGAGGTTCCCATCGGGCTGCACGATCATGCCCCTCGCGCTGGCGTAGATGGTGAAAGCGACCCTTGCTGTTCCCTGTGTCCCAAAGCTGCTGTTTGTTGTACCATCGGCGTTTAAGCCCGTCACCGCCATGGTAGCACTCCCGAATGTTGGCGCGACCCCGCCGACAAATATCTTCCCGTCAGCACCGAGGGCGATGCTTTCCGCAAGGGCGGAATAGGTGCTGTTTCCCAGAGTCTTTACCCAGATACCATCGCCGCTGAAGCTGTTGTCAAAACTCCCATCCGTGTTCAGGCGGATCAGGGGAAAACCAGAGGTAGTTTTGTCACCGTAAATTCCCGTCGCCAGCAGTTTTCCATCGGGCTGGATGATCCCATCCCTCAAACTTAACTCTAAGTTTGGGTCAATGACGACCTTCACCGAGCCCTCGGTGCCGTAAGAAGTATCCAAAGAGCCGTCGGGATTGCAGCGGCGAACGGTGCCGACAACTGGACCTCCCACAACCTTCTTATTGTCGCTAAGAAGGATGATCTTTTGATCCTGTTGTATCAGCATGGCCCAGCAGTATTCAAACTCAGCAGTGGGCACCAAAACCAAGCCTTCGTTGCCAAAACTTTCATCGGGGCTGCCATCAGGGTTGAGCCTCAGCAATACTGACTTGAAGGCATTTTCCACAAGCAATAATATCTTCTTGTCGGGAAGTACCGATACTCCATTCAGGGAATTGTGTCCCCCATCTATGTCGATCAGCAGCACTCCTCCATCTCCAAAACCCTGATCTACAGTCCCGTCGGCATTCAGGCGGTAGAGGATGCCGTCGAAAAGTGATACCAGGGTTTGTTGGCCGTATCCGGCGACCAAGATTTTTCCATCGGGCTGGATGGCCGTTTTTGAGGGTTCGAAGAAAACAAAATCGTCCAAAACGGCCAAGCCCGTGCCATTGAAACTATTGTCGAGACGGGGCAGAATGGTTTGAGCGGCCAGAGAGGCCGGTGAACAAAAGAGGCAAAGCGTCAGAAGGGT
>JAYSUY010000246.1:0-5546 GCA_043718855.1 Saprospiraceae bacterium
ATGTACAGGATGAACAGGATTTTAAACAGCGGCTTCGCCGCCAAGGTCGGCAAAGCCGACTCCAATCCTGTTCATCCTGTACATCCTGTCAAAAAGAGATTCATCCTGTGTTAAATGATCCTTTTTCAAGGTGCCTGAAATAACCGTTAGGGTAGAGGCTAACCAGTTACTAAAATCCGTCAAATCCGTGTCCCATTATTGTCGCTCACAACTCACTTCCCAGCCAGTATCGCCTTGTACCGCGTCGTGTCGTTGAGCAGGGCGATGGCTTGCTTCACTTCGGGATCATTCACCAAGTTCTTGCGGACCTTGCCGCGCTGGAAGTAGTAGCGGCCCACGATTTCCTGCTCGATTTCGTGCAAGACACGAGCCTTGTTTTTAAGTAATTCGCCCTTTTTTTCGGCTTTTACCTTGTTTTCGAGGGCTTGCAGGTCGGCGGTGAGCGCAAAGTTTTCGCGGGCGGCGATGTCTCGGAGTTCGGCGATTTTTTTCTCCGAAGCGGTCTGGTAGTCGAAATTGCGGCTCTGGGCGTAGTTGGCGAAGCCGTCGAAATCCGTGAACTCGAAGATTTCCACCGAGTCAATTTTTTCGTGCTTGGCCGCAAACTGGGTGCAGTAGTCGAAGATGATGTGCTGGTCGAGCAGGGCTTTCACCACGCCGCTGGCGGTGTCGAAGGGCAGCACCACATCGGGTTTCACGCCGCCGCCGTCGAGCACGGTGCGGCCGTTGCGGGTCTTAAACTGGGCGCGCTCGGCCTCCGGGATGTCCACCGGCTCGCCCTTCAGGTAGCGGGTGCTCTGGATGCAGCGGCCCGACGGGATGTAATATTTGGCGGTGGTGAGTTTGATGCGGGCGTTGTAGCCGATGTCCTTGGTGTTCTGCACAAGGCCCTTGCCGTAACTGCGCTGGCCCATGACAACGGCCCGGTCGAGGTCTTGCAACGCGCCCGACACGATCTCGCTGGCCGAGGCACTTTTGCCGTCGATCAGCACCACCACCGGGATGTTTTCGTCCACCGCGCCAACGAGCGTCTTGAACGAGTTGTCCCATTCCGGCACCTTGCCCTTGGTGCTCACCACAAATTCATCTTTCGGCACGAATACGTTCACCAAGTTGACGGCCTCGCTCAGCAGGCCGCCGCCGTTGTGGCGCAGATCGAGCACTACGCCTTTCAGTCCGGGGTTTTTCTGCTTCAGTTGTTGCAGCGCACTGGCCACGTTCGGGCCAGCATCTTGGCTGAAGGTGGTGAGGTTGACGTAGCCGATTCCGTCGGCCACGAGGCCGGAGTGCGGCACGTTTTCCACGACGATTTCTTCACGGTCTAACTTGATTTTCAAGTCTTTACTCTCTCCGGGGCGGCGCACCACGATCTCGGTCTGCGTACCGGGGAAGCCGCGCAGGAAGGCCAGCACCTCCTGCTCGGTGCGGCCTTTGGCGTTCTGGCCGTCCACTGCTATGATGGCATCGCCGACTTTCAGACCCGCTTTGTTGGCTGGGCTACCTTCGATGATTTCGGTGATCACCATGTAGTCGCCCATTTTCAGCCCCTCGGCGCCGAGGCCGTTGTACTTGTTGTCATTCTGGATGCGGTAGCCCTCCACGTCGGTCTCAGAGATGTAGTTGGTGAAGGGGTCCAGTCCTTCGAGCATGGCATCCAAGCCCTGGCGCATGAGTTTGCCGGGGTCGAGCACGTCCACATAGCCGAAGTTGATCTCGCGGTAGGCGTTGGCGAAGAGTTCGAGATTTTTGGAGATGTCGAAGTACTTGCCTTGGGCGTGGGCAGGGGTGAGGGGCGAGAGGGCGAGGGCAAGGAGCAGCCCGCCTACGCCGAGGCTTCGGCGGGTGAAAGGGGAGATTTTGTGTTTACTGTTCATTTTCAATGCTTTATTTTAAAAAAGTTGTGCTGAAAAAGCCTTGCTGCACCAACTACTTGTTTTGGACTTTTTTCAAAGCACGAAGGTACGATGCCATTGGGTACATCGGCTGGCTTCCCGGTTGTCCCGTTTTTTTGAAAAAAAATGGCGTGGCTTGTCACCTTCTGGGAAGAGGCTCCACTAACAGGCAGAACTACCACTCAGTGCTCAGGTAGAACTCGCAAAGCCCGAATGCGTCAAACAGGGCGACCAACCACTTCCTTTTTTCATTCTCTTTTTATGAAACACATTTTGTTCAGCCGGCTCCTGTCGGCCCTGCTCGTCGTTTGCGCTTCCGTCATGTTCTTCGCTTGCCAGAAAGAAGCGGTGGAGCCGCCTGCTCCCGAAGCCCTCGCCTACAAAGACCTGACCATCCAGGACGTTTCGGGCCAAAACTCGATGGTCGTCCGGGTACACACCGCCGACCCTGCGCTGCTCCATGAGCAAGACTGGGCGAAAGCGATGCAAGTGGAAGCCCTCACGGCAGCGCCCAGCGAGCCGTTCGATGAGAAAGGCGACCAAGCAGCGGCACCGGGCAGCAGCACCGCCGAAGTGAACTTTGAAATCCTGTCGCAGCAAATGCAACCCGGTGTAAAAGCCCTGGCCTTGCGCTTCACTCCGCAGGCAAGCAACGAGCGCTGGCAGTGGGTGTACACCCTGACGACGAGCAAGGACAACATCAAAGTGACGGCCAACTCCGGTTGTCACGCAGTGTACTACTACAAGCGCCCAACCTACTCCAGCGGATTCATCTACATGGGTGGCTGGGGCAACCGCTGCGCCTTCTCTTGGACGCAAGCCACTTCTATCGGGAGTTACCAGATGCGGACACAGGTGTACTACAACAACGGCGCATCGTTCACCGTGACCACTTGGTAGGGGGCAAAGCCCACCTACGCTCCTTCGGCGGGCAAACATGAGGAGAGCGGCTCCAGGCTATGGCAGTCTGGGGCCGCTCCTTCAAAAACCAGTTCCATTCACATCAAAAATTGCGGACATGAAAAAGTCAAGATTGCTCCTCGCCATCCCCATTTTAGCCATCCTGTCACTTCACTTCACGGCCTGCGACAAGGAGGCTTATTGCGAAGGCCGGGGAACGCTGAACGTGGAAAACAAATCGCTGCACACCGTGCAGCGCATCCTCATTGACGGCACCAACTACGGGTCGCTTGATCCCGGAGAATCCAAAGACATCGAGCTGGCGGCTGGCAAGTACACGCTCCAGTTCGTGGGCATCAACAGCGGCGGCGGCTGCACCCCTTCTCAGGTCACGATAGACGCTTGCGGGGAGGAAGGGCGCAGTTGCAGCAACTGATGGCATTTTGGGAAAGGAGTTTTTCCTCGCTCGTGCGCACGGTCGCCACAGAAAACCAAGTGTTCAGGCTCCCGGCTTTTCGCAGCCGGGAGCCGTTTTTTTTCTACTTTTCCCCCGAAAACGAAGCCCGCTTTGCCATGTGCCTCTTGCCTCGCCTTATCTTTTTGCTGGTTTTGGAGTTGCTGTTCGCCGCGATCCGGGCGCAAAGCCCTGTGCTGCAACTGACCCATTTGGCCGATTCGCTCGATCTGCTGCCCTACGTCACCGAGTGGGCCGACAACGACGGCCAATCTCCCTTCGACACGGCTCGCGCCAAAACCTTCGTCCCGCTCAGCCCCGCGCTCATCGGCACCGTGCCGCGCTGGTGGCGGGCGGAGGTGCAAAACGCTTCCGGCCAGCCCTTGCCCGATGTGCTGCTCATGGCTCCCCGCTGCTCGTGGCTGGATTTTTATGAAAACTCCTCCAACGCCCCCGATGTGTTCGCCGGGCCGCGCAAAGGCGGCATTTTCACCAACTACCCCCACTGGCCCTACCCGCTCAACCCCGTCTGTTTCCCGCTGGCCTTCGCCCCCGGCGAGCGCAAGGTGCTCTGGCTGCGGGTGCAGCATTTTGAGGTGGAGCACCCGCCGTCTTGTGTGCTGCTGCGCCCCAGCATGGAGCGGCAGATGTACCGCGACCGCCTGCTGGGCCGCATGGACGGCCTTTTTTACAACGGCATCTTTTGGGGCATCCTGCTCTTTTTCACCTTGCTCTCCACTTTGCAGTATGTGCGGCTGCGCGAGCGGGCCATGCTGTTCTACGCCTTGTACTCGGCCTCTCTCTCGCTCTACTACTTGCGCAATCTGGAACTGGGCTACGACCAGCGCATCCTGTTCGCCTGGGCCATGCGCCACTACATCCAGTGGGAAATCTTGCTCCAGTACGCGGCCTACTTGGCGTATATGTTCTTCATGCGGGCTTTTTTGGACACGCCCGCGCACCGGCCCGGCCTGGACCGCTTGATCCAGGTGGGCATCTGGGCCTACGCGGTGCTGCTGCCGCTCAACCTGCTGGTGCAGGCCGCCTTCGGCGAAATGGCCGGGCTACAACTCCACATCGTCAGCCGCGCCGGGCTGGTGCTGCTGTTGATCGGGTTCCTGCTCTACCTCTTCCGCCATCAGGATGTGCTGGGCCGCTACATGACCACCGGCCTCTTGCTCCTCCTGCTGCCCGTGCTGCTGATGGCGGTGGAGCGGCTGCTGGGCTGGACGCACCGGAGTTACTGGGGCGGGGCGGTGCGCGTCACGGAAGGCTTCCCTTTTTACTCGCCCCTGACAGGGGTGCTGCTGGAAATCGTGTGCTTCTACTTGGGCCTGCTGCACCGCAGCAAGTTGGTGCTGACCGCAAAAGATGCCGCCGAGGCCCGCTTGGCCGCCGAGATAGCAGCCAGCACCGCTTTGCAACAATCATACGAAGCCCGGCTGAAGAGCCTGACCGCTATGCTCTCCGCTGCGCAGCCCAAAGCGTCAGATGACCCGCTGCTCGCCCAACTGAGGGCGGTGCTGGCCGAGCACTACGCCGACGAGAAATTTGGGGTGCCGGAGCTGTGCAAAGCATCGGGCATGAGCCGCGGCCACCTGCACCGCCGCTTGGCCGCGCTCACGGGCGAGTCGGCCAGCGTGTTCATCCGAAATTACCGGCTCGACCACGCCCGCCCGCTCCTCCGCGAAACGCGGCTGACGGTGGCGGAGGTGGCCTATCAGACGGGCTTCGGGGAGCCGGGCTATTTCTCGCGGGTGTTCGCCGAGCGGTTCGGGATGCCGCCTTCGGCGTTCCGGGAGGGGAAAAATGCCGATAAAACACAAAAGAATGCCGGATAAAGTCAAATTCGGAGAGGGGCTTTGTGGGTGATATTGTGGCGGGCTTTGGCTGCGCTGCGCTTGCCTGACGCGCTTTCGATGAAAATGAGACATAGGGAGGGGAGATGGAGACGGGAGTACATGCGCTCTGCCCAAAAGCCAAAGAATTTTGCCACTGGCGATTTTGCCGTTCACTTTTTCAAATGACTGACAATGACAAAAAAATTTCACTTCGTTTACGCACTGTTTTTGGGGATGCTGGCGGTGGCGGTTTTGACGAGCCAGCAGAATGGTCAATTTTCTGGGGGCTTTGCATCCACTGGTGATGGTCTTTGTGGGGATTGCCATACCCCAACTTCTTTGGGGAGCGTTAAAATTTCTGGCCTTCCTGCTAGCGACTTTGCGATATTAACTGGTACATCGCGCACTTTAACGATCAAACTGACACGAAACAGTGGCACATCTTATGTCGCAGGCGGA
>JAYSUY010000247.1:0-2045 GCA_043718855.1 Saprospiraceae bacterium
CAAATTTAACCTGATCACTGGATTGGAGGCTGACCCGAACAAAGTAGATGCCGTCAAGGAAGGCGGGGGAGGAGAGTAGTTCGGAGTTCCAATTTTTTCACTTTAAAAAAGCAACAGCAACTATGGCTGAAATGCAAGTCGCCGAAAGTGGTGGTAAGAAAGGTGGGAAGGTACGTTCCAAGAAAATGTCCACACGGGTCGATCTGACCCCGATGGTAGACTTGGGCTTCCTGCTCATTACCTTCTTCATGCTCACCACAACACTGGCCAAGCCGCAGATCATGGCCCTGGTGATGCCCGAAAAAAGAGTCGATGATCCGCCGCCAGTAAAAGAGTCAAAAGTTTTGACCCTGATGCTCGGTGCCAAGGACAAAGTCTACTGGTATGAAGGCATCTCAGACGCAAAACTCGATTCAACAGACTACTCTGCTGAGGGGATGCGCAAGGTCATTCTGAACAAAATGGATGGGGTGAAAGCGCAGTGGGGTCTGGAGGACTATGAAGATTTCAAGACAAAAGAGCCGCGCAAAGGCTCATTTACCATTGTGATCATCAAGCCCACCAAAGAAGCCCGCTACAAAAACCTCGTGGACGCGCTGGATGAGATGAAAATCAGCAACGTGCGCTACTATGTCATATTGGACATGTCAACGCAGGAAGAGGCATTCATCAAAAACCCAGCGGGGGGCCTGAAGTTCAGCGCAGAAGAACAGCTGGAAGCCGCTACAGGTCAACAGGGCAAACCGCCAATAAAGTAGGCAAAGCCTACTTAAAACGCTCAGTTTTAAAATTCTAAATTTTCATAAAACATGGCAGAAGAAAAAAGCACAACCTATCGGGATATGCTGGACATCATCTTCGCCAACCGGAACAAGGCTTACGGCGCATACCAATTGCGCCGCGCGTACAACAAGTATTTGGGTCGCGCCCTTGCCTACGGTTTGCTGTTGATCGGGCTGTTTTTTGCCCTCCCGTATATCTTGAGCGCGGTGCGTTCGTTGGTGCCAGAACCGCCTGTGGATGTGGTAGCCGAACTCGGCCCACCGCCAGACATCGATCCGAGCGAGCCGCCACCGCCGCCGCCGCCGCCGCCGCCTACACCGCCGCCGCCCACCCGCACCACAGTGCAGTTTGTGCCGCCGGTGATCAAAGAAGATAAAGAGGTGCAAGAAGAAATACCGCCTGATGTCGAGAAGGTGCTGGAAAAAGAAGCAGAAGTAGGAAAAGAAGATAAGGAAGGCGACGACAAAGCTGCACCAGCAGATTTCGATGCACCAGCACCAGCGGTTGAAGAGGCACCGCCGCCGCCGCCAGAAAAAACCTACGAGATGTTCGATATCCAGAAGCCGCCGAGTTTCCCCGGTGGCGAAAAAGAACTGCAAAAGTTCTTGGCCGAGAACATCAAGTATCCGGCACTGGCCCGCGAGAACAACATCCAGGGCAACTGCGCCATCGCCTTTGTGGTAAACAAGGACGGCTCCGTGAGCGATATCCAGATTTTGAAGGATATCGGTGGGGGCTGTGGCAAAGAAGCCATCCGCGTAGTGAATTCTATGCCGAAGTGGAGTCCGGGCGAGGCCAACGGACACGCCGTAAAAGTGAAGTTTACACTTCCCGTGCGTTTCCGCTTGGAGTAACCTTGTGGTAGGAATTTTCAAAAGTCGGAGGGGCGATTCGGCACCATGTCATGTTTTTTCTTGTAAAAAACGTGACGTGGTGCTGAGCCGCCCCTCTCATTTTAAGTGTCCTGCCAAAAGTGTTGAAAAGGCACAAGGCATTCATAATTAGAACTTTGCGCCTCTGCGCCTTTGCGAGATATTTGTGTCGTGTGGTACTTACAGAAAAACCCTGTTGGACTATTTTCTTGCCAAATATACCCCCACCAAAATCACAGCTGTCCCCGCGATATCCATCGGGCCAAGCGCCTCGCCATCCAGCACACCCAGCAGGATGGCTGTCACAGGGAGCAAGTAGGTGACCGAAGTGGCAAAAATGGCATGGTAGGCGGTTCCATCCTTTATTTCTGGCTGTTGCAACGCACGAGT
>JAYSUY010000248.1:0-5544 GCA_043718855.1 Saprospiraceae bacterium
CACGGCGAAGATTTACTCTGATTTTGGCTTGTTCACAGCCGACCCGCGCCTGTGTGTCGAAGTGAGTACGGTGTTCACCTTTCTGGAAAACATCAAGCCGCCGAAAGATGAATTTCAGCACTTGCTGGTGGGCAGGTTCAACCTTCGACCTGGGCTGTACGCGCTGATTGACAGCGAGATAGCCATTGCCAAACAAGACAAGCCCGCATCCATGATCCTAAAAATCAACAGTTTGGAGGACCGGGGCATCATTGGGAAATTATACGAAGCATCACAGGCAGGAGTCAAAATCCAACTCATCATCCGGGGTATCTGTTGCCTCGTGCCCGGCGTGCCAGACGTGAGCGAAAACATCGAAATCATCAGCATCGTGGACCGTTTTTTGGAGCACGCCCGCGTGTTCGTGTTCCACAACAATGGCGACCAACGGGTGTTTTTGAGCAGCGCCGACTGGATGGAGCGCAACCTCAGTTTTCGTATCGAGACAACCTTCCCAGTGTACGACCCCGATCTGAAAGCCGAGATACTTGCCCTGCTCGACTTGCAAATGAACGACAACGTGAAGGCCCGCTACATCGATCAAAAACACCTGAACGTGTACCGCCGCACGGATACCGACATCCCAGTGCGGGCGCAAATTGAGACCTATTTTTATTTCAAAAGGAAATTAGAATGATGGCTTTCACACAGGAGGAACAGGCTGAAATTCAAGCACTTTTCGGCCATAAACTGGAAGAACTGGACGCTGAGACGTTCAAAAAATCGCTGCGCGAACTGCGAGCCAAGTACCACCCGGACAATTTCGAGCGGTTCGGCGACGAGGTCGTGCGCCAACTCGCCACCGAGCGCTTCCAGCGCATTGAGCGGCTGGCAGAAAAAATAGAGGCTTGGAAAAATGGCTCGCTCCCGGCCGCGACAAGCACCCAACCGGCTCCGCCCGGCCCGGCTGGCGATCCCGTACACGATCCGCGTGCTCGGTTTGCCTACCACCAGATGAAAATCGAAATCCGAACCAGCGACAAGGACCTGAAATTTCACCTGTTCGGCACATTTTACCGCTGGCTGCTCAACGGCGACCGCTTCAAAATACCGGACACCCAAGCCTTCATCATCGCCGACGAATCGCACGCTGGCCACAAAATAGGGTTCGTGGAGTCCATCCGGCTCTATCTCACTTTTGAGGAAAGCGACACGCCCGAAACCATCGTCCGGTGGCTGTACGAGAAACTTGTTGGCCATGCCGACACCTTGTTCATCGAAGGGGAAATCGTGACTGTGGAGTGGGAAGCCATGCTGCTGGCGGTAAAGCGGCGGTCGTATCGGGGGCTGCCTTCGACAGCGAGTGCGGGCGGGTCGACGAGCCTGACCTCTTGAGAATCAGGACGATACCGAGATAGGAATGGAACACGGATGAAACGGATTGAGCGGATTTACACGGATTTTTCTAAGCGAAAAGGGCATCTTAAAAAATCCGTATAAATCCGCTCAATCCGTTTCATCCGCGTTCCATTCCTGCCTCGGTGTTCAAATCAACCCCACTCCCAGCAGCACGGCGATCAGCAAAATCATTGCCGTCGTCAGGTTTTGCACTGCGCCCAGCGTCACCTTTTTCAGAAATTTTGTACCGAGATAAGCGCCCGAAAACGCGCAGAGCGTAGCCGTGAGCAGTATTGGCCACTCGTGCTGCAAAGCCGCCATGTCGAATCGGCTGAAATACACCGGCAACCGCGTGAGGTCCACTAGACAAGCCACCGTCACGCCCGTTGCCACAAATTGCTCTTTGGAAAGCCCCGCTTGCACCAAAAACGCCGAGCGCAAAGCCCCTTGATGCCCGCTCAGCCCTCCAAAAAACCCGCTCAGCAGCCCGCCCAGCGTCAGGTATCGGCTGGCAAAACGCTGCTTGGCGAGCGCAGGCACCAATTCCATCCCCACAAAAAACACCATGAGCGCGGCGATGCACAATTTCATCAGACTGATTTCGAAACGATGCTCGCCCCAGTACCAAGTGTGCAATACGGGCAGCCCACTCAGCCATACCAGCGCCTGTGCGCCCACAAAACCGCCCACCACCGACGGCATTCCGAACCGAAAAACCAGGTCGCCTACCGCGTTTTTTCCCAGCAAAGCGAGTTTGAACAGGTTGTTGGACAGGTGCACAATGCCCGTGAGTGCCACCGCCACATGGAGGGGGAAGAACAGCCCGAACACCGGAGTGAGGATGGTGCCCAGCCCAAAACCCGAAAACAAGGTGAGGAGCGAAGCCAAAAACGCAGCCAAAGCGATGATAACTACCATAAGGCGAAGGTCGTAATTTGGTCGCTGCCACCACACTACTGGACATTTTGATTTCACACAACGCCACGACGGCACAACGACTTGACTTTGAATGATTTAGTCCTATCATCGTCGTGGCGTTGTGGCGTTGTGTGAAAAATGTCCAGTAGTATGCGCTGCCACTCAGGGCAGGCGCAGCAAAATTTCAATGACCTACCACTACCTGAGGGAGTTTGGGGTGTAGGTCGCGTCCGTCTGCTTCCGCCCGGAAGGCCCCGCGTCTAAGAAAAAGCGCGGTTGATTTAGGCAGCGAGATGGTCGCCCAGAGAACATCCATTTCCTCAAAACGAAACAGCCCCGACGCGTACTACGCGCCGGGGCTGTTCTAATTTTGGGCTAAATGATGAATCACCCAATGACAACTTATGATCACTTTACCCGATTCAATTTTCCCTTTTCATCCTTCACCACATACGGCTCAAGATAGCCCTTGTCGCGGAGTTGGTTCTGGGCCGAGGTGGCCGTTTCGAGCGTCGGGTAGCCGCCGAGCAGCACCATCGTCATGCCGTTTTCCATGGGGCGTTTTTCGATGGTGCCCAGCGCCTGATATGGGCGCGGGTCGAAATTGTCCGGGTTGGAGAGCGCAGCGAGGCGGATGTAGTAGGGCTTCGGCTCTGCGGATTTGACCTTTGTTGGTGTAGAATACACCACCGGAGCGGGTGCTGGCTCTGCGCCTGTGCGTTGCTTCTGCGCGGTGGTGCCGCCGTCGAGCAAGAAGTTTTGCAGGCTGGCATCGGCGGTTTTTTCCGTCACGATGGTAGCATCTTGATAGCCCCGGCGGATGGCTTCGGTTTTGGCTGCGTCAGCATTGTCGTGGCTGGCCCACACGCCGAGGCGCACTTTGTTCAAGCCGTTCTCCATCTTGGTGTACAAGTTGCCCAAGCCGTCCAACTTGGCAAATTCGTTCATGGCGATGGATTTTTCGGGTGAAAATGACCCCAACTGGACCGCGTACCGAATGGGTGCATTCAGGTTGGGGGCAGTCGGCGGCGTGGTCAGCACAGTTTTGCTGGCGTACTGTGCAGGCGAAGCACTGAGCGCCTCGGCAGCATCGCGCATCACCAAGCCGTCGTCGGCACCGTGCTCCTCCACCACGAAAGCGTTTTTAGCATTTTTGTTTTTCACCACCTGTTTCATGGCATCCTGTGCCTTGATTTTTGTGGTAAAAATACCGAGGCGCAGTTTGTTTGCGCCGTCCTCCTTCTTGGCGTACAGGTTGCCGTGCTTGCTCAGGTCTTCGTACTGTGCGAGTTGTGCTTCCGTAAACGCTTCTGGTGAGGCGGCCACCTGGATGGAGTAGCCGTTGAGCGGTGTCGTTTCGACAGGGGCTGGCGACACTTCCACTTTTTTGGGCGTAATGAGCGACACCGCAGGCTGAACCGGAGTCGGCGTGTTGTATTGCGTAGGCTGGGTAGCCGTCGGTGGGGTGTAGGACGATACGGTTTTGATGCTGTTGGGAGTGCTGTACTGGGTCGGGGTGTTGTACTGGGTTGGTGTTGTCTCTGCTATCGGTTGAGCGGCTGTTTTCACGAACATCTCCTGCGCTATGTTCGGCTCCACTACGGTAAACACGCCGTCATATTTCCTCAAAATCTGGCTCACCACCTCATCTGCTTCGCGGCGAGTGCTGTACACGCCGAGGCGAAGTTTGTAGCGGCCGTCTTCTTGGCGGGTGTAGAGGTTGCCGTAGGGTGTGAGGTCGGGATAGCGGGCGTAGGCATCGGAGTAGTCGTGCGGGCCAGAAGCCAACTGCACACTGTATCCGTTGGCATAGCCCGGCTGTACGGTATTGGTGTTGGCGGTGTTGTACTGCGTTGGGGTTATGGCGGTTGTGGGAGCAGTTGTAGGAGTGCCGTTTTGCGCCAGCCAGCCCATCAGGTCAGATGACCCGGCGCGAAGTTCCACCTCCGGCAGTTCGTTGGCACCCTGTTGCACACGGTCAGTCTTGATGCTGCTCTGCACGTCGTTGTAGCCGTTTTGGGCATAAGTGAGGGCATAATCTTGGTAGGGCGTGAGCGGCAGTTGGTAGCGGCCGTTGTTATCGGTTTTGGCTTGCAGTACATGATTGATGGTGGTGCTGCGGGCGTACACCGTAGCATCGGCCATCGGGGCAGAGGAGTAGCCGTCGTACACGGTGCCAGTGAAGGTGCCGTTGGTGTTGGGCGTGTTGTACTGCGTGGGGTTTTTGGTGTTGTACTGAGCCGGTGTGTTAGGTTGGTTTTGGCCAAACTGGTTGTTGGCAGCCGCTATGGGCGCATCGCCCCCTTTTTTCACCACCTGCCAGATGTCCTCGTTGCCACGTCCGCCAGAGCGGGTGCTGGTGAGATAGCCGAGGCGTTGTTCGGAGTTGAAAATAAACCCATAGTCATCGTAGGAGGAGTTGACGATGGGGCCGAGGTGGTAGATGTTTTTGATCTCTTCGCTGCCGAGTTCGGCCCGGAACACATCTTGTCCGCCCAGGCCACGATGCCAGTCGGAGGAAAAATACAGGTTGTTTCCATCGTAAAAAGGCGTGATTTCGTTGCCCTGCGTGTTGAGTGGGCTGCCGAGGTTGCGCGGTGCGCTCCACTCGCCTCCTACCCAGTTGGACACGTAGATGTCCCAGCCGCCAAATCCGCCGGGACGCACCGAGGAGAACAGCATGGTTTTGCCGTCGTCGCTGAGCGTGGGGAAGCCAGTAGGGTAGGAGTCGTTGTAGGTGAACTGCTTGATGTTGACCCAACTGCCGTCTACCACGTCGGCGGTGTAGATGTTGAGGCCGAAACCGGTGGTTTCGTCAATCTGGCGTACGCCGTTGAGGAATTTGTTGCGGCAAAAGGCCACGCGCTGGCCGTTGGCAGAGTAAGCCACCGGGCCTTCGTTGCGGGCGTTGAATTCGCCGCGCAGCAGTGTGGGCTTTTGAAGGTAGGTGCCTTCGGGGTTGCGCTGGGTCACGAAGAGTTGGTTCATGTCGCTGCCAGAATCATCAGTGGCTTTGCCCGGCTTGGTGGCGGGCTTCTCGGTGCGGGCCGAGTTGAACACCACACGATTGCCCATAAAGGCTGGGCTGTAATCGGCGGCCTCGGTGTTGAGCGGCTCGTTTTTGACGGTGTAGGCACCCTCTTTTTTGGCAGCGGTAGCGGCATAGTCGCACATGGTGGCGTAGTGCTCAGCCACCACTTGGTCGCCGCCTTCGGAGTAGAGGCGGAACATTTTTTTGGCTGCCGTGTA
>JAYSUY010000249.1:0-2040 GCA_043718855.1 Saprospiraceae bacterium
CCATGCGCAGTCGCCAGTGTACTTGATGATGTTGAACGTCTCGTCGCCGCTGCTAAACTCGTTGTTGCCCACCAGCACAAACCCGCCATCGGCGGTCTGGATCAGGTTGAAGGCACAGTTGCCTTTTCCATAAGATAGGAAGTGCTGCTGCCACACCATGTTGAGGTTGGGGTCGAACTTCATCAACAAGTTCACCTCGCTGGTACATGCATCAAGAGGGGGCAACCCACATATCCCCTTGTCTGCTGTGGTGCCGCCCAGCACGATATTCCCGTCAGTTTGGTCCACTACGATGGCTGCGGCAAAGTCGCCGCCGCTGAAGTGAGCCACATTCTTTTTCTCGATCACAAAACCATTCATGTTCAGTTTGAAGAGATGGATGTAGGCATCCTTGTAGTCGGTGAACTTTTGGGCCTCACCGTTGCACTGGTTTTTCAGCCTTACGCCCGATTCATCTCCCTGATTGTGGTGCATCTGCTTGTAGATGCCGGGAGACATCAGAAAGGTGTTGAACTCTGCGGCGACGTAGAGGAACCCGCCAGAGTAGGAGATGCTCCGGCCTTCGTCCCAAGAAATGTCTTTGAGGTACTTGTCTATCACCGGCGAGCCGCTGGTCATGGGCGGGTTGCCGCCGTCGTAGCCCCATTTGTCCACGCTCATGCCGGGTGTACAGGGGCCATAAGCAGTGGCGCAGGCCGGCGGCTGAAAAGTAGGCGGGTGCGGGTTGGTATAATTGGGCGGAGGCTGAATGAAAGTGTTGTGCGGGTACGTTTTTGAGTTGAAGTAGTACCGGTTGCCCGCGCTGAGGTTACTGAGCGGGTAAATGCCGACCAACACATCTCTATCGCGGACAGGGAAAGCATAGTCTGGCTGGTCCATGGATTTGCCGTCCGAATTCTTGCTGTCATTAGGGGAAACCGGGTCGTCTGTCACTTCAAAGGCCCAATCTTCATCTCCCATAGCCTCGTAGCCTGTGAAGACAAGGTAACTCTGACCATTGTGTTGTACGATTTTGCTGTCTGTGATCCGCCCCTTGCTGTCTGTGATCGAGGTCAAGTCTGTTGCCTGAGTGTAAGAGCCGTCTTCTTTCACAGACAAAATGAAGGTCTCTCCGTCTGAGAAAGTAACCCCATTGATCACTTGCTCTTGGTAGAACCCGGTCAACACAATCCTGTCCAACGTTTCCGGTGGAGCAGCAGCCAAAACATTGACAGATAGCAACCTGTCCCATGCACCCACAAAAGCAGGATCATTGTTCACATCGAAACGCTTTACCCACTCTTGCACATAAGTGTTTGAAAGTCGCAGCAGAATGGCCTTGGTACCTTGTCGCCCGCACATCACCACATAAGTGCCGTCGGGGGATTTGGCGACTTGGCTGAAAATGCCATCCTCACCGTTAAATGGTAGAGCAACTGCTGCTTTCAAGTTGCCCTGTGCGTCCATGACAGCATAGCCCGGTACCTTCTTCGCTGCACCCAGAATGCCTGTATAGTTGTAGGATACATAGCCCACCACTACCAGGTCACCATTGTCCATCTCCACAGCGTCAAAAACCCAAGCGTCCTCAGCGTCGGGAGCAGCCGTGCCGAAGGCCACGCCGAGATTCCAAGCATTGCCCGGCCCGCCCGCCTGAGCGAGCAAGCCCGTAGCAGCGAAGCCATTGAAAATGAGCAAGAAAAAGAAGAAAACTGCCCCGCGCAGTGCTGCGCTGGGGGGCGGGGCCGAAAGCCCCATCGGTCGGGACGAAACGTGTCGCATAAAATGAAACGTTTTTGGTTTGGTGAAACAGGACTGGCAGGCACGGCGCATCCGCGCCGGGTCAGAGAGAACTTTTCAGACTTGATGCCAGTGTTTGTTTGCGGGATTACGCGCTGGGTGTGCTCGGCGCGAGAAGGGCAAGGAAAAACAAGTGCGCGCTTTTCTTCCTGTTGGTCGGGACAAAAGTAGGACTACGCCAAACGCCAAGATGCGGCGTTTCGCGGCGTTTCGCAGCATCTCAGGGCAGCCAGCCCTCAGTCAGGTGGCGGTGGCGGGCTT
>JAYSUY010000250.1:0-5529 GCA_043718855.1 Saprospiraceae bacterium
GCTGTGACTACTGGCAAAAACTGACCAAAACCTTCCAGCCCATCGTGCCAACCCAGACCGTGACCACCGTCACCACCTGCGACCCAGCCGCTGTTGGCAGCAGCACGGTGGAGGTAAAAAACGCGGAAGGCTGCGTGGTGGAACTCAAAATCACGCAGACCGCGCTGGTCTCTTCGGTCTCCACCTTGCTGAGCGAGGTGATTTGCCGGGGCGAAAACTTCGTGTTCAAGGGCCAGAAACTGACCCAGGCCGGCCTCTACCGCGACACCTTGCTGGCGGCCAACGGCTGCGACAGCCTGGTGACCTTAGCACTCACGGTGAGCAACATCGAGGTGAGTTTGGGCAGCGACTTGATCCTCCACCTCGGCGAGGCCATCAAACTGAAACCGGCTGTGAGCGGCACGGTCAGCACTTTTGAGTGGTCGCCTGTGGAGGGGCTGGACTGCCCGACTTGTCTGGAACCAGAGGCCGCTCCGACCCGCACCGCCACCTACGCGCTGCGGGTGTGGAACCCCGACGGCTGCACGGCTTCCGATGCGCTGACGCTGCAGGTGTCGAGCGAGTTGCGGCTGTATTTTCCCAACGCCTTCGCGCCCGGCTCGCCGGGATTGAACGCGGTGTTTTTTCCCTCAGCAGGGCCAGAAGTGGTTGAAGTTGAAGTGCTGGCGGTGTTTGACCGTTGGGGGAACGAGGTGTTTCGCCGGGAAAAATTTGCTCCAAATGACCCGGCGATGGGCTGGGACGGTCGCTGGCGGGGGCAGGAGATGAACTCCGCGGTGTTTGTGTTTTACGCCCAACTGCAACTGAGCGATGGGACGGTGGTGGAGCGGAGCGGCGACGTGACGGTAGTGCGATAGGGGGTTAAAGTTCATTTTTTGTACCGCTCGAACGGTGTTTTTTAACGTAGCCGCTACTTTTTATTTCAGAACAATAACGGGCGTTTTGCTGCCGAACCGGAGCAAAACGCCCACTTTTTTGCCTCCAACCCGAAGCGTCATGTGGCTGACATTTTTGGCTTTTAGTTTTTTAGCCCAAAAACTCGCCCTACTTTTAGGTCTGAAAACAGCGAGGCTTCTTTTACAGCCGAACCCACCTCTTTAATCTTTCCTCCTCCCGCATTTAATCAGGTTCTACGGACGCTCGTCCGTTCCCCTCCATGAACAGCCCTTTGTTCTTTGTTACGACCAAACTGACCTGAACGGCACAAGGCTTTTGCACCCTGCGCCCTGTTCTGGCAAAACAACCGATTACAACACTGTCCAGACTGACTTTTCTACCAGCCAGCCTTGCGTCCTGTTCCTTTTTTGCCACAGGCAAAAAGAGCCGGGCTAACGGCATTTGGGAAAAACAACACACCAATACTGAATGACGAAGCATTGTGCTTCAGTACTCCAATCACTATTCTTTCACATTTTCATTTTTAAAATTTTGTACATGAGGACTTTCACAAAAATCTCGTCACCCCGGAGTTGGAGGCTGCTGCCTCTGCTGCTTTTGGGGCTGATCGGCCTGGTCTCGCAGCTGAGCGCGCAGGTGGGCCAGTATTCGTTCGCCCAATCGGTGGGCACTTACACGGCCATCACGGGCGGTACTTTGCTGGGCAGCGAAGCTAGCGACGACCAGCGATTCGTTGACCCGGCAGTGCCGCTTGGCGGCACGGTCAGCACGGGGCCAGGCTTTCCCATCGGCTTTTCGTTCACCTACAACGGGACGGCATTCGACCGAGTAGCCATCAACAACAACGGCTGGATTTGCCTCGGCCAATCGGCACTGACCCCGTCGGTGGACATGAACACCACCAGCGCTTACACGCCGCTCTCTTCGACGGCTGTGAACACACCGGCTGCGCTGCGAAGCCGCATCGCAGTGCTGGGGGCCGACTTGCAGGGGCAAGTAGGTTCAACCTTGCGCATAGAGACGATTGGCAGCGCGCCCAACCGCACTTTCGTGGTGCAGTTTACCAACTATCGGCGCTTTAACCAGACGGGCCACAACCTGAACTTCCAGATACGCCTGAACGAAGGCGGTGGCGGCGCAGCCAACCAGACGGTGGACATCATGTATGGCGCGATGACCTTCAACACGACCTCCAGCACCGCGCACGTCGGCTTGGGCGGCTCGGCAGCTGCCGATTTCAACAACCGGACTACGGTGGCCCCGCACGATTGGAACTCGACAAATGCAGGCACGCTCAACACCAGCACCTGTACTTTTGTCAGCACAGCCACCCCTCCGGTGTCTGGTCGCACCTTCACTTGGACCCCGCCGCCGCCCTGCACGGGTGTCAATGCGGGTGCTACGACTTCCACCAGTAACCCGGCTTGCAACAACGCAGCCATCACACTCGGCATCACGGGCACGAACACCGGCACGGGCATTACTTACCAGTGGCAGTCATCGGCCAACGGGGTTTCTTACACCAACATTGCTGGTGCAATCAATGCGACCTACTCGACGACACAACTGGCGACCACTTGGTATCAGTGCATCGTCACCTGCGGGCCAGCGGGCCAGTCGGCTACTTCCACCCCGCTCCAAGTGCTGCAAGCCCCGGCCACGCAGTGCTATTGCCTCCCGATACACACGAGCGGCTGTGGCTCCAGCGACCGTATTGACTTAGTTACTTTTGGTGTGCTGGTCAATCCGACCTCTGGCACCTCTGGCTGTACAAACGCCAATGGAACAGGCTACACCCAGTACCTCACTGGCTTGCCCATCCCAAATTTGGTACGCGGTTCCACCAACCCGATCAGCATAGCGGTCGGCCCAGGCGGCACCGAGCACGTCCGCGTTTTTGTAGATTGGAACCAAGACGGCGACTTCGTGGACGCTTCGGAAGACCAGCTCATAGGCTCGGGCAACGGGGTGACCATCAGCGGCAACGTAACGGTACCCGCTGACGCGGCTTTCGGCCAAACCCGGATGCGCGTTCGGGTGATCTTCAACACCAACGTGTTCACCGCTTGCAGCAGCCATAGTTTTGGTGAAGCCGAAGACTACTTGTTGAGCGTACTCGCTCCGCCGAGCTGCGTCAGCCTCATCGCTCCGGCCAACAATAGCAGTGCCTGTCCAGGTGCCACGACACTCTCGTGGAACGCAGACGCTACCGCTACGGGCTACGACGTGTTTTTTGGCACCACCAACAACCCGCCGCTCGTGTCGGCCAACCAAGTAGGCACCACCTACAATGCGGGCAACCTCGCCGTAGGCAGCTACTTCTGGCGCGTAGTGCCGAAAAACGCAGCTGGCGACGCAACCGGCTGCCCTACATGGGCTTTCTCCCGCGCCGACAACGTGTTCCCAACCATCAGCGGCTGCCCCGCTGCCCCGCTCACAGCAGGCACACAGGCACCCAACTGCACAGCACTGGTCAATTTCCCGTCCATCACGGCCAGCGACAACTGCACCCTCGCTTCTTTTGTGCAAACGGTGGGCCTGCCCAGCGGCTCGGCTTTCGCGCTCGGCAACAACCAGGTGCGCTTCGTAGCTACCGACGGTGTGGGCCTCACGGCTGAGTGCATCTTCACGGTGGTCGTCAGCGACGACGACGCACCCACCATCACCTGCCCGGCCAACATCAACGTAGGCACCGCCGCTCCCAACTGCAGCGCAGTGGTGAACTACTCCGTGACGGCCACCGACAACTGCTCGGCCACCTCCACCATCACCCGCGTATCTGGCTTGGCCAGCGGCTCCATCTACCCACTCGGCACCACTGCACACGTCTACCGCGCGGTAGATGCTGTGGGCAACTCGTCCACTTGCGGCTTCAACGTCACCGTCAGCGACGACGACGCGCCGAACATCACCACCTGCCCGCCAAATATCCAGTTGAGTACCAATGCCAACTGCGAAGCACAACTCGGCGACTATCGTGGCCTTGTGGTCGCCAACGACAACTGCTCCACACCGGTCATCTCGCAGTCGCCTGCTCCTGGCTCCATCGTGCCGGGCTTCTCGACCGTGACGATGATCGCCACCGATGCCGCTGGCAACTCGAAAACTTGCACCTTCCAGACGACGGCAATCGACGGCACCGGCCCGAGCATCAGCTGCGCACCGGAGCAGTTCATCAATGCCAACCCGATAACCTGCGCTGTGGCCATCCCGAACTTCACGAGCCTCCAGAATGCGACCGACAACTGCGGCAACCCGATCGTGACCCAATCGCCTGCTCCCGGCACCACCATTCCGTTCGGCCAAAGCACGGTGATCTTCACTGCTACCGATGGCCCGGGCTTCACCGCTACTTGCTCCATGCAAGTAACGGTGGTGGACGTGACAGCACCTGTCATCACCTGCCCGCCTAGCGTGACGCTGAGCACCGGCACCGACCCGAACACTTGTACCGCAGTGGCTATGTTCATCTGCGCAGTGGCTCCCGACAACTGCTACGGCTCGGCTAACCCTGAGCAGATCGACGGTCTGCCCAGCGGTTCGGCTTTCCCACGCGGCGTGAACGTGGTGGTTTTCAAAGCCACTGACCAAGCTGGCAACTCGGCTACTTGCTCGTTCACGATCACAGTGATTGACGACCAAGCGCCCGCGCTCTTCTGTCCACAGAACATCACGCAGAACACCAATCCGGGCCTCTGCACCTCTGTGGTGACCTGGACTCCGGTGGTGACGAGCGACAACTGTGACGTGCCGACACTCGTGCAAACCGGCGGCCCGACCAACGGCTCCGCTTTCCCGAAAGGCACTACGGTGGTCTCGTTCCGCAGCACCGATGGCACGGGCAACTCTGCCAACTGCTCCTTCACTGTGACGGTGAACGATGCTGAACTGCCCGTCATCACCTGCCCAGCCAACATCATGCGCTCCACCGACCTCAACCTCTGCACCGCAGTGGTGACCTACACGGTGACGGCTACCGACAACTGCCCTGGCGTGACTACTGCCCTGGTCAGCGGCCTTGCCAGCGGTTCGGCATTCCCAAGGGGCGTGACGACCAACGTGTGGCGCGCTACCGACGCTTCGGGCAACACCAGCACCTGCTCCTTCACCGTGACGGTGAACGACACTCAGGTGCCGACCATCACCTGCCCGGCCAACATTGTGCGCTCCAACGACCTCAACCTCTGCGGCGCAACGGTGACGTACACCGTGACGGCCACCGACAACTGCCCTGGCGTGACCACCACTCTGACGGGTGGTCTCGCAAGCGGCTCGTTCTTCCCAGTGGGTACGACCACAGTTACCCACCGTGCTACGGATGCTTCGGGCAACACCAGCACCTGCTCCTTCACCGTGACCGTGAACGATACACAACTGCCCGTGCTGATGTGCCCAGCCAGCGTGACGGTGAACACCGCGCCCAACCAGTGCGCAGGTGTAGCCACCTGGATGCCCATCATGGCGACGGACAACTGCCCTGGTGTTGTCGTCACCTTCGTGAGCGGCATGGCCAGCGGCTCGCTGTTTCCGGTCGGCGTGACGACCATCATCTACCGCGCTACCGACGCAGCGGGCAACTCTACCTCGTGCATCTTTACAGTGACGGTGAGGGACTTGCAGAAGCCGTCCATC